>JAQVWU010000349.1 GCA_028709565.1 Eubacteriales bacterium | reverse complement strand
CTACCTCCCGCGCCGAGAATTCCAATACTCCGCGGCACGCCGCCGAATTTTGGATGGTGGAACCTGAAATCGCCTTCGCCGATCTCAGCGACGATATGGACCTGGCGGAGGACATGCTCAAGTTTATAATAAGATATCTGCTCGAAACATGTCCGTCCGAACTTGAGTTTTTCAATAAATTTGTTGACAGCATCCTGCTCTCGCGTCTGAACAATATTATAAACAGCAGCTTCGCCCGCATAACCTATACCGAAGCAATAAAACTGATTTCGGAAGGCGGAAAAACCTTCGATTACCCGTTAACATGGGGCATGGACCTGCAGACCGAGCATGAACGCTATCTGACCGAACTGCATGGCTGTCCGGTATTTGTTACCGACTGGCCGCGGGAAATCAAGGCGTTTTACATGCGCCTGAACGACGATAAAAAAACCGTAGCCGCGATGGACCTTCTGGTTCCCGGTGTAGGCGAACTGGTCGGCGGTTCCCAGCGTGAAGAAAGAACCGATATTCTGCTGGACAGTCTGGCAAGATTAAATCTCAATGAAGAAGACTACCGGTGGTACATTGAGCTGCGTAAATACGGCGGAACCAAACACGCGGGCTTCGGTCTGGGTTTCGAACGTCTGGTCATGTACGTAACCGGTATTACCAATATCCGCGATGTTGCAGCATTCCCGCGCACAACGGGCAGCGCCGAATTCTGACATAAACAACATAACAAAATAAAATTATTCTTAAATTCTGCTATTCTGTATAAGGAGCCATTTCCAAATATGACATACGCACAAATGCCGCCAGCCATTCTGACAGAAGAGCTGGCGGACCTCCGCCGAAGATATAACGATTACCGCGCTATGAAACTGAATCTTGACATGTCGCGCGGCAAACCCGGCGCCGACCAGCTCGCCCTGACACAAGATATGCTCGGTGTAATCTCCGCGCCGGAGGACTGCATCGCGGAAAACGGTTTTGACTGCCGTAATTACGGTCTGCCCGACGGCATACCGGAAGCTAAAAGAATTTTTGCCGAAATTCTCGATGTTCCGATAAAAAACATCATAATAGGGGGCAATTCGAGTCTGAATCTGATGTATGATGAAATCGCCCGCGCGATGTTGTACGGAACCTGCGACAGCCATAAACCCTGGAGCCGGTATGACAGCGTTACATTTATTTGTCCGGTACCCGGTTATGACCGGCATTTTGCAATCTGCGAAACCATGGGTATAAATATGATAACCGTCCCGATGACCGGTGACGGACCCGATATGGATGCCGTCGAGGAGCTTGTCTCCCGGGACGAATCGGTAAAGGGCATATGGTGTGTACCCAAATATTCTAATCCGGAAGGAATCGTCTATTCGGATGACACTATCCGGCGTTTTGCCTCTCTGAAGCCCAAGGCCCGCGACTTCAGAATCTTCTGGGATAACGCGTATATCATACACAGCATCAACGGTGACCCGGCGTGTCAGCTGAATTTGTTTACCGAAGCTCAAAAATACGGCAATGACAATCTGCCATTGATTTTTACGTCGACCTCCAAAATATCCTTTCCGGGTTCAGGGCTGGCTGTATTCGCGGCAAGCGACGCCAATATAGCGCAGACCAAAAAAATGATGTCCGTTATGACCATAGGATACGATAAATTAAATCAGCTGCGTCATGTCAGATTTTTCGGCAGCGCGGCATGTATTTATGAACATATGAAACGGCACGCCGAGATTCTGCGTCCGAAATTCGAAACGGTATTGGATGAGTTTGAAAAACTGCGTCCTTTAGATATAGCGGAATGGAACCGTCCCGATGGCGGATACTTTATCAGCATTAACCTTGGCGACGGATGCGCGAGCCGTGTTTATACCATGACGAAAGATGCCGGCGTAACCCTGACACCGGCAGGCGCGACCTTTCCCTACGGCAAAGACCCGCGCGACCGCAACCTGCGTATTGCGCCCACCTATCCGTCAACAGCGGAGCTTAAAACGGCGGTCGAGATTTTGTGCCTGTGTATCAGGATAGTATCGGCTGAAAAACACATTTCCGGAATCCCGTACACAAAGCCATGAACGTAGAAACAGCGGACAATTCGAACAATATAACGCCGGAAAAACCGATCAAGCCGATAATACCGCAGAACGAGGGCTGCGAAGACCGCAATGAACGTGCTGAAACGGAACAGCGGGGTTCCGGCTCCGGAAAGATAAATAAAATACATACCGCGATACAGATAGTATCGGGGACGGTTATCGGCATGGGTGTGGGGTATCTGTTGTTTTTTGTGCTGATTCCCGGTCATATAACCCCGGCGCGGTTTGTTTTTATGCTCTTTTTTATAATTACAGCCCTCTTCATTAATCTGAATTTATACAAACTGGGACGGTTTGTCACCGGACGCATTTGCGGCGGGCAGATTATAACATATCAATTCACCTGTCTGCGTTTTTATAAATCAAACGGGGCGCTGCGCATGCGTCTGACACCGTCGCGTTCTTTTACCGGACACATCTCGGTTATACCGCCCCGGGAGATATGTCACGCCGGGAAATATATCGGTTTCTACTCCGGAGGTGCTGCCTTCTGTCTCGCTGCCGGATGTTTATTCATCATTGCGGCAATACTGACCGGAGCGGTATCGCAAAATATGTTTACCCCCGAGCCGGTATATTTTTTGATGTTTTTGCGTACAAACGCCATTGTCGCCTTTATCTCTGCCGCCGTCCGCCTGATTCCTGTTTTTTGGGGGGATACGCCGTCCGACGGGATTATATTGCTGGCGCTGATGACAAAGAATCCCGAGACCGCGCGACTTTTAACACTGAGTGCGCTGACCGCGCAGCTTTCGGCAGGTATAAGACCCTCCGACCTTGATATTCCGGACATCAGACCTGTCTTCACCGTAAAGAAAAAACGTGTGCCGAAACACCGGCTGTCCGCCGTTATATCTTTTGTCCGCAAAACCTCAATCTCGGTCTTCCGGGTTTTCATCTCCGCAATCAAAAAGCTTCCTTCGGTCTTTCAGGGTCTGACTGACTCTCTGAAAACCCTTCTGGGACGTATAATCGCAGGGACGCGCAGACTCAGGGCGTTTGCCTTAAAACTGCTGTATACCGATTTTTTCAAACCGAAACCCAGGGCGGACAATTCGATTCTCGGTCAGGCCATCGCGAACACCGCCGCGGCGTCCAGGGCAGTCCGGATAGCCGAAATGGTCTGCACACGGCCGGAGAAAAACAACGGTGAACGCAAAACAACAAAAATAAAAACAATGCGCGGAATAAACTTCATTGCCGTCATTAAAGAACGGCGCAAAACACGAACCGCTCCTGAAACGGCGCCCTTTCCGAGCCCGGAGGAAAACGAAGACAATCTGTCGGACGTTGCGCTCCTGTTGAGATTGTATTTTTATTATATCGCGCTGGACAGCGGCGACCAAAACGACATACTGACGCATCTTATGGTCATGGAAAAAAACATATCCCGCATTCCCCGTCAGATTGCGC
>JAQVWU010000348.1 GCA_028709565.1 Eubacteriales bacterium | reverse complement strand
GTCTCCGGACGGTTGTCCAGCAGCAGATTATACAGGCGTATCATGGTCATAACCGACATTTCGCGTGTATAGTCGTTTTTCGGCGCGAAGCGGTTATTGCCGACACCGATCATCACACCCCATTCGTTCATGTACCAGATGCCCTCTTCAGCCCAGCTGTCAATTAAGCCTTTATCGCTCCAGACAGGCATGGGCTTTACATGGGCGGGTATGTAGGCGCAGCTCTTATATGTATTGACCAATATTTTCGCGGCTTCCTGGCGGTTTATCTTGCCGCGGGGATCAAATATACCCCCGCCCCGCCCCTCGACTATCCCCAGCGCCTCGGCGTACAGCACATTGAGGTCGGCGGTGTCCGTGAAGACGTTTCTGTTTACCTTGCCGACGATATCGGTTATCGCCAGACCCGTATAACTTTCTATCAGTTTTATCGACAGGCGGCAATACTCGGCGCGGGTTATGGGCACGGTATACTGCCCTGCCAGCTCTTCGGGGAGCAGACCCGCTTTTTCAGCCGCGCTGACCTCGCTCTGCGCCCAGGAACTAGGATTATTTCCATGATAACGTATCACCCCGGCATAACCCTCGGTAAAGGAATCGAGATATGACGAGACGACGGCGATATCGTCGCGGATGGCGTCGGCGCGATACCATCTCACACCGGGCGCCGCTTCGATTATGACCTGTCCGTTGCGGTTTATATAGCTCTTATCCAGATTTTCCGAAATCACCGCAAGACCGCGGGAAAATCCGGTATACGGATAGGTGTTCTCGGGCAGCCTTATAACCACCCTGCCCTCTTTATCGATATAATAACCCGACGACCCCTCGCAGACACCGGCCAGTCCCCCGGAAAAATCCAGCGAGGCGGGATTAACGCTGTTGAATATCACCGGGATGACGGTGTTTCCCTTCTTGTCTATATAGCCCCACCGCGCGTTGATACCGTAAAAATCCTCGTTTACCCCGACGGCAGCCAGGCCTTCGCAAAAATCTCTCATATAGTCCCATATCGCGCCGCACAGTATTTTGCCGTCGTAGGAGGCGAGTCCGTATTTATCCCCGGAAGCCTGATAAACAGCGTATCCGTCATACATGCTGACAAAGGTAGCGCGCAGAAACGGTTCGGACAGTTTTTTAAACTTATTGTCGATAAATCCGGTCCTTCCGTCAACGGTATACGCATAATAATTGTTGATATCCGATTTATACAGGGTATCGCTGATAAAATCGAAGAGCACCTCACCGGAGGAATTGACAATACCGTATTTACCGTTTTTCTGAACGATGGCGGCATTATTCTCGAAATTATTGGCAACGGCATCGTACTGAGCCGGAATAACCACCGCTCCCGCGCTGTTTTTATAACCGTACAGCCCGTTGTCCCCCTTAAAAGGGAAATAAACCTGCCTGGCTGCGGGCGGTTGTACCCTCGCTTCCTCAAGGCTGTCATACACCGGGCCCGTCAGGATGCTGCCGCCCGGGTCCGCCCTGCCCCACCTGCCGTCCTTGCAGTAATATATATATTTATCGCCGATTTCGATATCATCGTATATCATGGGCAGTATATAGCTGTAATAATCGGTTGCGGAAGCGTTCGCAGACAACGTGAGCACCGCGCATAAAATTACTAACACGCAAACCGCAAAAAACAGCCGGAATACCCGTCTACACCACAAATCAATGCGTTTTGACATAATAAACATAAACCTATACCCCTTCGGCTGAATCAGCCGCATATATAAGCGCGGAATAGTCATACCGTTATATGACGGCACATTTTGCTATAAGTTTCATATATTTCATCTTTTTTCATAAATATTTTTCATTTATTCCGAAAATCTATATATTTCATTATATCATCGATATTTTATCATTTCGTGTAAAATATTTGAACATACATGGATGACCGGTTCATTTTTAGCCTGTTTGTGTGCAAATAGCTGACCCGTGCGGCCGGAAATGTCACAATCGCGTCATTTACGGCATATTATTATAAAGGGCGGCAAAACCGGAATATAATACAAAGATTATATTGTGCTTGAAATATTTATATTTGGGTGATATAATTGGTGTTATGATTTATAATAAACAAAAACCACATCCGCTTATAAACTTGATAACCGGATAATTATAAATAATATACATGATCGGAAGGTTTGAAATGATTGAATTGATTGAAGTGACAGAAGATGTTCGTTCAACCATAAAGAAATTATGTGAAATTTACGGACTTGAGGGTGAGATTGTATACCTGAGCCCGGTACTCAACGGCCATATTAATCATACATATCATATAGCATTAAAAAACAACGGTGAGGAAACACGCTACATAATACAGCAGATAAACAGCCGGGTTTTCCGCGACCCGCAGAAAATCATGAACAATATCAAAGCCATCACCGACTGGCTGCGCGGAAAAAAGAACGGGTCAGGCTGTGATGTGCTGACCTTCCTTGAGACCACATCGGGCGCCAACCATGTGGTGTTTGACGACGGCAGTTTCTGGCGCATTGCCGATTTTATAAAGAACTCAGTCACCATGGAAAAGGTTGAAAACGCCGAAACCATGCGCCGCACCGGATATGCCTTCGGCAATTTCCAGCTCATGCTCTCGGATATGCCCCATGACATGCTGACCGAAACCATACCCGATTTCCATAATACCAAGAAGCGGATAAGCGACTTCTTTGACAAGGTTGCGGAAAATCCCTGCGGCAGAGCGGCATCGGCAGCCGATGAAATCGCCTTTATTGAGCGCCACCGCAACCGATTTTCGTTACTTGAGGACCTGCGGGTCAGCGGTGCGCTGCCCATGCGGGTTATCCATAACGATACAAAGTGCAACAATATTATGTTTGACGCCTGTACGGGCGAGCCGCTCACGGTGATTGACCTGGATACCGTTATGCCGGGTCTGGTCGCCTATGATTTCGGCGACGCCGTCCGCTGCGCCGCCAATTACGCCGCCGAGGATGAAACAGATCTGACTAAGGTAGGGCTGAACATGGAGTTCTTTGAGAGCTTCACCGACGGCTACATGAGCGCCGCCCAAAGCTTCCTCACCCCCGCCGAAGCCGAATACCTGCCCCTGAGCGCCCCGACCATAGCCTTTGAACTGGGGTCGCGCTTCCTTGCCGACCATATTGACGGAGACAAATACTTCCGCATTCACCGTCCCAATCACAATCTGGACCGCGCCCGCTGTCAGCTGAAGCTTTGCCGCGATATGCTTGACAAGTATGACGATATGTGTGCCATTGTGGCCAAATATTATAATCAGGAGGAACGCGCGTGACTATACAGTCACGCGGGAATCGAAAAAATCATGAAAATCAAAGCCCGCCGCGATATGAAAAACGAACCAGTCAGACTTGATAACGGAGATATCACCGTTATAAGCCTTGCCCGTGGTGAAACGCTGGAGGTTGAAAGCGCGCCGCCCGGTTCGGGAGGGGTTGAAATCATCAAAAACAGCGCCCTGAACCGTCTGGACATCAACATCGGCGG
>JAQVWU010000347.1 GCA_028709565.1 Eubacteriales bacterium | reverse complement strand
AAACCGGGAATGTCGGTGTATAGAAATAAAAAGGCAATCGCGTTATTTATCATGTGTATAATAACGGCAAAGACCACCGATTGGCTCTCCAGGGTCAGCAATCCTAAAAAAAATCCGCCGTATGCCGCATAAAGGAATTGCGACGGATTTTCGTGCAATAAACCGAAGAGCAGCGCTTGTATTACCAGGGCTGATGTACGGTTATAAATGGCCAGCGTGTTTAAAACTATGCCGCGATAAAATATCTCTTCGGTCAGGGCTGTTATGGGCACCGTGGCGATAAACAATAAAATATAATAAGAAACCTCGCCCTGTATAACCATGCCGCTTTTCTTGATATAAGGGATATATGGCATATACGGCTGCGTATTTTTTAACGATTCAATAAACAGAAATATTCTATCTGAAATAAACCCGGCGGCAAAAATGACCGACAGTACCGCGCATGCCGAGAAAAACGGGCGCGGAGGAAATTTAAACCGGCAGGATATAACGCTGTCGGGTGAAATCCCGCTTGACCGAAAAAATACGGCTGCGGGGAGCGCGAACGTCATGATTTCAAGAATTGTTTCGCTTATCAGCCCGTTATATGGTGAAAGTGAAACGATATACCGCAGCGCCTGCTGAAGCAGGAGCGAATATGACAGTGTTTTAACCGGAGTATACGAACCGTTATACAAGAACGACACCTCCGGTTGTATTATAGCATAATCAGTGCTGTATTACAAGCGTAAAACTATTATGAAACGGGGGAAAACCCAATAATAAGCAAAGAACGGGAAAACTTCGAAAATAACAGAGATTACCGGAAGAACAAAGCCGTTTCGGTTGCTCTGGTTATTGTTATTGCTGCGCTTTCTTTTTTTGTATATTCTTATATAAAAAATATCGCGGAGGGCGGTTTAAAAATAATGCTTGCTGTCGACGGCGAAAAAATTGGATATCTGGACAATATTACAACAATATCCGATGTAGTATCCGATCTGACTGCCGATATTTATGCCTCGACCGGAATTGTATATCGCTTTGACGGCGTATTGTCGTATGAAATCAACAGAACCCCCGGCCATGTCAAATATATCAGCGATGAGGATTTATATAAAAAACTTCTGGACCGCAGTTCAACCAGTTTTGTCAAAGCTTACGCGCTGTATGTCGACGGCAGATTCGTTGCGGCATGCGAAAATAAAAACGATATTCCGGCGGTTATAGAAAGACTGGAGAGGGAAGAAACCGAACGCGTCGGTTCCGCATCAATCGAATCTGTGGATTTATGCGGCGATATCATTGTGACCGAATGCATATCCCTCGCATATGACATTAAAACCCGGGAACAGCTTTACGGAATACTGAAATCAATGATTGTGACAATCGACATGGTTAACATATTGGGAAAAATATCGGGAAAAATCGAATCCGAACTGTCTGAGCGGTCCGAACATAGAAACCCCGATGAAGTTTCGGTAAAAACAATGTCAGACCAAAAAACCGCACCTGAAAATATCACCGTTTACGCAAAAGATATAATCGCGACCGAGGCAATCATGAAAGGTCAGGAGCGCACCGAAATTATACACGGCTGCCCTGCGTCCGAAGAACTGATAAACCACAGCGTCGATTATGGAATTCCGCGTGTATACATGGCGGCCGGGCAGCAGGAAGAGGCGGATGCTGCCGGTGATATGGGTATGGATATGGGAATATCTCTTTCTTATAAATATGTATTATATGAATCGGTAAAGGAACCCGCGAAACATAAAACCATATACCGTTATAATAAATTCCTTTTTAATGATACCCAAATAACGATTGAGGAAGGTGCCGACGGGTTAAACCTGACGACCTACAGGCTTGAGTATATAGCAAACAAGCTGATTTCCAGACAGATATTATCGCATCAAAACCTGGAATTGCCGGTCGACCGGGTTATTATAGCGGGGACCAGGAGGTATCCGGAAGCGGGTGTGACCGAATCGGATTATGTATGGCCGCTGACGCTTATCGAGGAACCGGTTATCACCTCGGATTATGAAGAATGCCGTCCGGAATACGACGGGGATTTATTTCACTTCGGAATCGATATACAGGTTGACCGGGGCACAGAAATATACGCTTCAAACGGCGGGACGGTGTCATATGTATATCAGACCAATTCATACGGCATTATGGTTATAATCGACCATGACGGGGGCATTCAGACCTGTTACGCGCATCTGAGCGAGGCGCTTGTAGAGATAGGTGACCATATAAATCAGGGTCAGGTCATTGCGCTGTCAGGCAACACGGGGGTATCCACCGCTCCTCACCTGCATTTTGAAGTCAGAGCGGAAACGCTACCTCAGGACCCGTTCGACTATCTGCATGAGAAGCCGTGGAGCGAACGATATTAGCATTCAATCAAACAATCGAACAATTAGAACAGGGACGTGATGCATAGCACCGCGTCCCGTTGTTTGTTAAAGATTTGATTATGAGTGTATGGATGTGCCGGATTATTTTGCCGATTCCGCTTCCAGTTTGGCATCGGCGATTACCTTCTGCGCAATTTGAGCGGGAACTTCCTCATAACGGATTACATAAAAAGTAAATCTGCCCTTGCCCTGCGATAAAGCGCGCAGCGCTATGGTATAATCGCTCATTTCGGCTTTTGGGACCTCGGCTTCTACTATTTGATAACCTTTTTTCTGTTCATGGGCGCTCATTCCCAGCACTCTGCCGCGCCGCTTATTTAAATCACCGATAACGTCTCCCACCTGATTGTCCGGGATATATACCTTAAGTTCGCCGATAGGTTCGAGAATTACGGGATTTGCCTTCACAAGTTCTTTATAGGCCAGGCTGGCTGCCAATTTGAATGACATTTCCGATGAGTCTACATCGTGATAAGAACCGTCATACAGGTTCGCGGCAAGCTGAACCATCGGAAATCCCGCGAGAACCCCCTTTTGCATGGCATCCTGGAGTCCTTTTTCGACTGCAGGAAAGTAGTTTTTCGGTACCGAGCCGCCGACAACCGATTCGGTAAAGGTCAGACCCTCTTCCTCGCCGGGAGAAAATTCTATGCGAACATGCCCATATTGTCCGTGACCGCCCGACTGCTTTTTATGTTTTCCTTCTACCTGAATCTTCTTCTTTATTGTTTCGCGGTAAGCGATTTTGGGTGCTATCATTTCGATGCCTACACCGTAACGTGTTTTCAGCTTTGATGTAATCACGTCAAGATGGATATCACCCATGCCCGATAAGAGCAGCTGTTTGGTTTCGGCATTGTTTTCAAATTTGATTGTATAGTCTTCTTCAAGCAGTCTGTTGACGCCCGATGAAATTTTATCCTCATCTCCCTTTGCCTTCGGTGTTATTGCCATTGTCAGGAAAGCCTCCGGATACTCGATCGTCTCATATGGCTCCGCCGCAGCGTTCAGGGAGAGCGTGTCGTTGGTATTGGTTTCCGAAAGTTTGGGAATCATACCGATATCGCCGCAGGCAAGACCGTCAACCTCGGTTTGTTTT
>JAQVWU010000346.1 GCA_028709565.1 Eubacteriales bacterium | reverse complement strand
CCTTTTGTGCTGACAGGCTCCATCGGATGTATTCGGTCAGCAAGACCTTCACTTCCGCGGCAATCGGCCTTCTCTGCGACGAAGGCCGGATATCGCTGACCGATAAAATAGTGAGTTATTTCCCCGATAAACTCCCGTCCGAAATCCACCCGTACGCAGCGGATATGACCATTCGCGATCTGCTTATTATGGCTACACCGTACAGCGCGCCCACATACGGTCTGCAATACAATGATTGGGCAGCCACCTTCTTCAATACCAAACCGAGTCACCCCCCGGGAACGATATTCGCATATGACACCTCAGGCTCCTTTATACTTAACGTTATAGCGGAACGTGTTGCGGGAAAACCTTTTCTTGAATACATGCAGGAAAAAGCGCTCGGAGAGATGGGTTTTTCGGAAGACGCCTGGTGCGTAAAGTCACCGGAAGGTTATTCCTGGGGCGGCTCCGGGGTTATGTGCACCACCCGCGATCTTGCAAAATTTGCCTTGCTATTCCTAAACGACGGCAGATATAACAACCGTCAGTTATTATCGCAGGAGTATGTCCGCGCGGCAGTATCCAAACAGATCGATAACAAAACGACGGGATTCGATGACGACACCTGCCATTCATACGGTTATGGATATCAGATCTGGATGACCCGTGACAACAGTTTTTCTTTTTTGGGTATGGGTGACCAGCTTGCCGTATGTATTCCGGAACACGAAATTGTCTTTGTCTGCACCGCCGACAATCAGGGATACACCTCTTCACGGGGCATTATCTATAACGCGCTGTGGGATGAGATTGTCGATAAAGTTTCCCCTGAACCCCTGCCGGAAAACCCCTCCGCATGCGAATCGCTGCGTCTGAAAAACGAATCGCTGGATACAATTCCCCTTGACGGAGCCGCGGATTCATCATATTCAGACAGGATAAACGGTGTTGCCTATAAACTCCGTAAGAATCCTATGGGTATTACCAAAACCAAGCTTGTCATAAACGGAGACCGCGGAATCTGGGAGTACACAAACACCGGAGGGGATAAACATATAGAATTCGGTATCGGAAATTACCGGGAAGGACTGTTCCCCCATACCGAATATTTCGGCGACACCATAGGCAGACCGGCAAACAGAATGTATGAATGCCTTTCTTCCGCCGCCTGGGTCGAGGAACATAAATTCATGCTTCGCATCTTTGTAACCGATGATTATTTAGGCAACATGACCGTTACATTCTCCTTCAAAGGCGATGAAATCGGCATTTATATGTCCAAAACCGCCGAATGGTTTCTCAACGAATATCAGGGTTTTGCCGGAGGCAACACCGATAAATAACAACAGGAGGAAAACTACATGAACGGCAATCCTGCTGTCGCGTTTCGCGGCACTCTGAACGGATATAATAAGGCGGATGTAAACAAATATATAGAAGAAATAAATATTAAGTTCAGTGATACGGAATCGGATTATAAGAAAATCATACTGTCACAAAAAGAACAGATTGATAATCTCAATCTGGAACTGAACAGGGTTAAAGAGGAAAGAAACGAACTTTCTTCGGTGCGCGATCAAAACATACTGCTTCAGACAGAGATTGAAAACGCGGAAGAACAGCGTCTCGAAATCGAGAGAAAACACAGCGAAAGCAACGCTTTGATCGGTGTTTTAAACGACAAAATAGATGAGATGTCGAACTCATACGGCGCACTGAAAGAAGATTTTAACAGAATCACTGTTGAACGGGACAATCTTGCGAAAACAGCCGGGGCGCGGGAGGAGATAATCCCCGAAAGTTCGGCGCATGAAGAAGCCGCGCCGGTTATAACCGAAAACCCGCCCGCGGCCACAGACAATGAAAAAGCGCGCATGTACGACAAAATCAGCCGGCAGGTCGGGTCTATGCTCATTGATGCCCGTGAAATTTCCGATAATATTATAAGCGACGCAAATTTACAGGCTGAAAAGATTATCGAATCGGCGGAAAACAAAGCCGATGAAATCCGCGGCAGCGCTGATGTTGTATTAAACCGGACGCTCAACAGTATAAAAAACTCATTGAAGCACATGTCCTCCGACTGTATGTCGGAATACATAAAACATATTAACAATTCCCGTTCGGCGCTTGATAAATTGCTCGATGATACCTCCTCCGAAGCGGACAGCGTTTATCTTCGGTTCGACAACATTATAAACAACACCCTTCGCGACCTCAGCAAGGATATCGAAAAGATAACCGGGGAAACCGTTTCAGATGCGGCGGAGACACCGGAGCGGCCCGACCACGGCTGAAATCTAAATAACACGGAGTCAGTATGGACCTACATGAAAAGGTAAAACGTTTGAGACTTGAAGCGGGTATGACTCAGAGCGATCTTGCCGGGGACAGGATAACAAGAAATATGCTCAGTCAGATTGAAAACGGCAACGCCACCCCTTCCATACAGACACTGAGATATATCGCGCAGCGGCTCAACATCTCTCCGGCATACTTTTTATCAGACGACGATGACGACTTTATATACAAAAAATCCTGTATAATCCCCAAAATAACGGAGAAATTCAAAAACAAAGAGTACAATACCTGCATTGAGCTTTGCTCCGCTTTTGTAGGGCGGGAGGATGACGAGTTAAATCTGATACTTGCCGAGTGTTTCTTTTACGCGGCAGCCGATGATTTTAAATCGGGCAGGTTAATATCGGCTCATAACGGTTTTATAACTTCGCAAAAATATGCGCGCCGCACCGCCTATACGGCCGACTGGATGATATCGGTCTCGTCATCGTATTTAAATTTCATTACGACGGTAAACATAAAATACGACGGGATACCGGCTGATGACCCGGACATCGCCGCGTTAAAAAAGTTCGCTTCGGAACTGCCTCATTTGGATATGCTTTTTTATTACAGCGCGCTTATGTTAACCGAATACGGCAACACGGATACCGAAAAAATCAACAAAGCCGAAGACCTGATAAGCGCTGTTGAAGACGGTGATTATAAAAAGCATATCGCAGCACGCATAACGGCCGATAAAGGAAACCGCCGTGAAGCGCTCAGGCTGCTCAGTGAACTCAATCGCGATTCAGCCCTTGCTATGCGTTATCATGTAATGCGCGACCTGGAAAGGCTATACACACAGTCGGGAGATTTTGAGAACGCGTATAATATATTCGGAAAACGTATCGAACTTTACACAAAGATGCAGGAATAATAAATGACCTGTCCGAGGGACAGGTCATTTATATTTAAACAGAGTGAATCTTCAATTCAGTATCCATATGATCGGAATCCAGTTTATATTTTTGCTCCTGACGTTTTTTAAAGAAGGTTTCGGCGACTTTATCGAAAAGCGCGTATGTCAGAACATCTTCGTCCTGTTCGCTGTAAGCTTTTATCTCCCGGCGCAGGTTTTCAAGCTCGGGCTTGAGAGCGTCTGCCGGACGGTTTGTGATAGGTGTTTCACTGCCCAAAATACGCTTGCTGAATTCCGGTGATATGGGAGCGGGGGTTTTGCCGTATTCGCCGCGT
>JAQVWU010000028.1 GCA_028709565.1 Eubacteriales bacterium | reverse complement strand
AAACGCCGCAGCTGTTCGGTCACTGCCTGTATATAGCCTTCATCGGCAAATCCAAGTGTGTTGACCCCGATACCGCTGGTAAAATCGATGTATTCCCTTCCGTCAAGCCCACGCAGCGTTGCCCCCTTCCCTTCGGCGGCGGCAATCGCATATCTGCCGTATGTCTCCATTATATGCGTTTTATCAAGACTTATCGCTTTATCATGTGTCATAACTGTCACCTTTAATTTAAATAATTTAACGTTTTACACCTTTGATTAAAATAAATTCGCCGCTGTCGGCAAGCCCGGGTTCGGTAAACATTTTATTTTCGGTATACAGCAGTGTTTTCCACGCCTCTTCATCAGATGAAATTTCCTCGGTGTTTTTCCTCTGACCCGTAAATACCGAGGGCGCCGCTCCCGTTTTGATATCACTTAAACCCGCCTGTTCCATTAAATGCTCAAGTTCGCCCGATGTGAAATAATGCCGCTGCGGGTGCACGGCCCCCGGATATTCCGTTTCGTCTCCGGTGCTGACAACCGACTGTATCCCCCAGCGCCGGGGATCACCCCAGAATTCAACCATCGGTATTTTCAGCTCGGCGGCGCATGCACGCAATACACCGGCACGGCCGCATACGCTGATTACCAGTGTTCCTCCGTGTTTGAGAACACGGGTCAGCTCGGTTAACGCCCGTGTGGTTCCGCCGTGCAGATAATTCAATACCGCACCGTAACATATGACGATATCAAAGCTGCCGCTGTCCAGCATCGCCATATCGGTAACCGACGCGCGGATAAAGCGCCCGTCATACCCGTTTGCGTGTAATTTGTTTTCGGCAATATTAAGCTGCACCTTTGATATGTCAAGCAGGGTCATTCTGCATCCTTTTTTGGCGGCGGGTATCGAAAAACGGCCGCTGCCGCACCCCGCGTCCAAAACACGCAGTCCTTCGTTCAGGTGAGGCTCAAGAAACCACATATGACAGTTGTAAATAAGACGTCCGTAAGCGGTTTTCTCCAGCCGTTCCCATTCGCGCTCGCCGTAGCCGTCATAGAATGAGGCGATCGATTCATGCATTTGATTCACCTTTGATTTTATTATTTGATAAACATTGTCCCGATACCCTCATCGGAGAGGATTTCCAGCAATATTGAATGTTCAATGCGCCCGTCTATTATAACCGTACGCGATATTCCCCGCCTTACCGCGTCGACACAGCAGTTCACCTTGGGAATCATACCTCCGCTGATGACGCCGTCGCGGAGCAAACCGTCCACCTCGCTGACACGGACCACAGGCAATAAGGTATCCTCATCGCGGACATCGCGCATAATCCCGCGTATGTCGGTCAGCAGAATCAGATTCTGCGCGCCCAGGGCAACCGCAATCTTGGACGCCGCTATATCGGCGTTGATATTATATACAGGTGTTTTATCGTCTCCGTATTCGTCCGTCCCGTACGCTATTGTCGATACAACCGGTATATAGCCCCGGTCGATATTTGCCGATATTACCGACGGGTCTATTGAAACAATCTCGCCGACATATCCGTAATCATTTTTACCGTCATCCAGCCGTTTTGCCTTTATCATGGCGCCGTCCAGGCCGCTCAGTCCGACCGCCTTTCCGCCGATATGCTGGATGCGCCGCACCAGGTCCTTGTTTGTCTTTCCCGCCAGCACCATTTGCACAATACCTATCGACTCCTCATCGGTATAGCGCAGCCCGTTGACAAATCTGCTCTCTTTGCCTACCCTTGTCATCATCTCGGTAATCTCCGGACCGCCGCCGTGCACCAGCACGACATTAATGCCCACACAGGACAGCAGTACAATATCCGATATGACCGCGTCGCGCAGCCCGTCGCTGAGCATTGCGTTGCCGCCGTATTTCACCACCACCGTTTTGCCCCTGTATTTCTGTATATAAGGCAATGCCTGTGTCAGCACCTGCGCTTTATCGTAATTTGATATAAACATATGACAGCTCCGTTCGGTTTATTTTATATTCAGCTTCGGTAATCGCCGTTTATGCGGACATATTCGTAACTTAAATCACAGCCCCACGCTACGGCGCCGCAGTTGCCGCATTTCATATCCACCTCAAGATATATATAGTTTTTCGACAATATTTCTTTTGCTTTGTCCTCGTCAAAGGGAACACCCCGCCCGTCCCGGCAGACCGGCAGTTCACCCGCCTTCGAGCGGAATGTCACATCGATCATATCGGGATCAATCGCCGCGCCGGCATAACCCAGCGCGCACAGTATACGTCCCCAGTTGGCGTCCGCGCCGAACATGGCGGTTTTTACGAGGGGAGATCTTATCACCGATTTGGCAAGCTTTTTTGCGCCCCCTATATCGCGATAGCCTTTCACACGGCATTCGACCAGTTTTGTCGCGCCTTCGCCGTCGGCGGCAATCGATTTACACATTTGAAGGCATAATGTTTCAAGGGCTGCCCGGAATACCCGGTACGCGCCGTCTTCGTCCTCAATCCTCCGGTTCCCCGCCAGTCCCGACGCCATAACCGCCACCATATCGTTTGTGCTTGTGTCACCGTCCACGCTTACCATATTAAAGGTGTCATCGACAACCGAACGCAGCGCCCGGTCCAGCATTTGGGGGGTGATGTCGATATCGGTAGTGATAAAACCGAGCATGGTCGCCATGTTGGGCTCAATCATCCCCGAACCCTTGCAGATTCCGCCTATCTTTATTGTTTTTCCTTCATAATTATAAGAGACCGCGTATTCCTTTTTTTTGGTATCGGTGGTCATAATGGCAACGGCGGCGGCTTCGCTTGCCTCTTCGGTATCCCCCAGCCGGGCGAAAAGTTCGGGAATGCCGTTGAGTATCGGTGCAACGGGAAGCGGTACCCCGATGACACCGGTTGAGGCAACAATTATATCCGCTTCGTCAATCCCCGCTTCGACGGCAAGGGCGCGGCAAACGGCATTGGCCTTTTCATAACCGTCGCTGTTGCAGGTGTTGGCGTTTCCGCTGTTGCATATAATCGCCTGCGCCCTGCCGTCGGACAGGTGATCCCGGGTAATCCCGACGGGGGCGGCAAAAACCTGGTTGGTCGTATATACGGCAGCCGCGCTGCAGGGTGAGTCCGCATAAATCAGAGCCAGGTCGCTCTTGCTCTTGTTTTTGCGCAGTCCGCAGTGCATCCCGGAAGCGCGAAAGCCTGCCGGAGCCGTTATACCCGAGGCAACCGTTGATATCTCTGCATTCATATTGAAATTCTCTTTCATGATATTATAATTTTAATCTTAAAAAGCGGGAGGAGCGGCAAGCAGCCCCGCACTTTCGTCGAATCCAAAGCGGATGTTCATGTTTTGTATCGCCTGCCCCGCGGCGCCTTTGACCATATTGTCAATACAGGCGCATATAATCAGCATCCCGGTATGGGCATCGGTATGCAGAGATATATCACAGTAGTTGGACATGCGTACGTTTTTGATATTCGCGTAGACCTCCTGCGGCATAATGCGTACAAAGCGTTCGTTTTTGTACGCGTTTTCATACGCGAGGCGCGTCGTTTTATATGAAACGCCTTTTTTGAGGCGGCAGTAGATTGTGGATTCAATCCCGCGGTTGACAGGCAGCAGGTGGGGAATAAAAGTCACTTTAACATCGGTCCCGGCCAGACGGGACAGCTGCTGCTCTATTTCGGGGGTATGACGATGCACGCCCGCCTTATAGGCCGAGAAGGCCTCGTTGGTATCGGGAAAATGGGTGTTCTGTGTCAAACCGCGTCCCGCGCCGGTCACGCCCGACTTTGAGTCGATTATAATGCCCTCCGTTTCAATCAAGCCACCCTCAATTGCGGGGGCGAGCCCGAGTGCGGAAGCGGTCGGATAGCAGCCCGGATTGGCAATTATTCCGGCATCCCTTATCTCGGAACGGTGAAGCTCCGGAATACTGTAAACCGCCGAGCCGTGAAGCCCGGGATGCAGAAAGGGTTTTCCGTACCATGTTTTATATACCGACTCGTCGGCAATCCGAAAGTCCGCTCCCAGATCAATAAACACGGCGTCTTTACAATTCGCCGCGATTTCTTCAGACAGACCATGGGGCAGAGCGGCAAACACCGCGTCACAGCCGGTTATTACATCACCGGCAGCCGACAGGGTCAGATCGCATATGCCGTACAGATTCGGATATATATCCGATATGCGCTGCCCCTCGTAGGATACCGATGAAACGGCCGCAAGAGAGACGTTGGGGTGGCAGGACAACAGGCGCACCAGCTCAGCACCCGTGTAGCCTGTGGCGCCGATAACTCCGGCTTTTATATGTTTCATTTAATTTCTCCAGATATAAAATAATACAATATTTATTATTATATACCTGAGTCCCGAAAATAGCAATAGGCAATTTGAACAAAAATGTATATTTATACAGCCCGTTCACCTTTAATATCCTATAAACTGTTAATTTACCGCTTATAAATCCACCGTTTTCGCGAACACTATAAATAACGAAAATAAAAGAGGTGATATAAATAGCTTTATATAAAGGTTTTTATAAAGTATTTCTTTTAATCGCCGTTACCGTTGTTTTTACGACGATAACCGTGGCCGCTCTGAGTGAAAAGGCGTCGATTGACTGGTACACAACGCGCGGCGAAAACAATCAGCCGCCGCCGCTTGACGGCAATCTTCGGGTTATCGATAAGTACAACGCATATTATCTTAACCGGGACGTGCGCGATGATGACAAGGTGATTTATCTGACCTTTGACGCAGGATATGAAAACGGCAATGTGGTAAAGATACTTGATATTTTAAAGAAACACGAAGCGCCGGCAGCGTTTTTCGTGCTCGCACATCTGGTTAAATCCGAAACCGATTTGGTTTTGCGTATGATAAATGAAGGTCATTTGGTAGGCAATCATACCGTAAAACACCGGGATATGTCTCTTGTCACAGATAAAGCTCAATTCGCGGAGGAACTGGCCCGGCTGGAGGACATTTATCGTCAGTATACCGGCAACAAAATGGCGAAATATTATCGTCCGCCGGAAGGCAGGTTTTCCGAGCTTAACCTGCGTCACGCGACCGAACTCGGGTATTCGACCGTTTTCTGGAGCTTCGCTTACGCGGACTGGGACAACAACAATCAGCCCGACCCTAAAACAGCGCGTGAAAAAATCCTTGCCAATACCCATAACGGGGCGATTATTCTGATGCATCCCAATTCTGCCACAAACGCGCTGATTCTGGACGGTCTGCTTGACGAGTGGAAAGCGCGCGGTTATCGCATCGGTTCGCTCGAGGAACTGGTAATAAACAACCGGGATGAATCCGATGAGACACAATAAATTCATTTATGTATTGTTATGCATCCTATGCTGCATATTATTCACCGTCGCCGTTGGCGCCGGGAACGGTGAGGCGATAAAATCCCATGACAATCAATATAAAAATATAGCCCTGACCTTTGACGATGGTCCCCATCCTATCTACACGGAACGCATTATTGATATACTTGCCCGTCACGGCGTAAAAGCTACCTTCTTTTCCATCGGTGAAAACGTTAATCGCCACCCCGAAATCATCAAACGTCTGTCCGAAGAGGGGCATGAAATAGGCAATCATACATGGAGTCACCGTTTAATCTGGAAACTGGGGCGGGAAGGCGTGGTCAGCGAGTTAAGCAGAACCGAAACCGCGATAAACGAGATCTGCAACTTACGGCCCAGACTCTTCCGGCCGCCTGACGGATTGAATACCATCGCGATAAAAGAAGCGGCTATCGAAATGGACTACAGCGTGATTCTGTGGACCATCGATACCCGCGACTGGGAGCAGAAAACCACGTCAAAGGATATCGTAGATAATATAATGTCCAATATACATGCCGGCAGTATAATACTGTGCCATGATTTTGTTTCGCGCCGCGACAGTCAGACCCCCGAAGCCATTGAAAAGGTGATTCCCCTGCTAAAAGAAAAGGGGTACAATTTCGTAACCGTATCGGAACTGATACACAGTTCGTAAAAACTATAGAAAATATACCAAATCGATGTATAAACGCATTTAGCTGTGAAATAATAATGCCGAGGTGAATTTCATAATGATAAAAGAGCAAATCAATAATCCCGAAAGAAATATGTTCGATCCTGAAAACCAGGTCAATCGAAATAACCAGAATCAAAATCAGAACAGCCGGAATCAGAATCAAAATCAAAACGCTTCCAACAGCGCAAACAACCCCACCAACGAAAACAAAAAGAACAAGAACAACAAAAACCGGAATAACAACAATAACCGAAATAACAACAACAACAATAATAATAATAATAATAACGGTTGAATTTATTCCAAACCAAGCCAAGCCGCATTTAAAAATGCGGCTTGTGTATTTAGGCATCAATACAAAAAGCATCCGTACTAAGCTTGGCCGGATGCGATGTATGGCAGGGGTAGTAAGATTCGAACTCACGGCACGCGGTTTTGGAGACCGCTGCTCTACCAGCTGAGCTATACCCCTGTATAATAAATTTGCAAGATATCCGATGTTCAGATATTATATCATAAACAAAAATAAATTTCAATAGGCATACTGCACATTGTATGCTGTTATTTTATGTGCAGTATGCCTATCACACTACATCGTCATTTCGTAAATACAGCGCATGCTATTGTTGAAGCCGTCAAAGGAGATATAACCGCCGTCCGGACTCCAGCGGGCATGGAGGTCACAGCGGATATCAATTATCGGTCCGTTGGGCGAATGGGAACGCGTGAGCACCCGTTCCCCGCCCGTTTGGGTATCGTAAAGATATAACGGGCGGCAGCCTTGAGCGTCGGGATATGAATCGCCCAAAATATAACGCCGGTCGGGTGAATAGATGCAGTGCAAATCCTGCTCAAAGCAGGGGGATTCAAATCTCTGCACAGATAAATCACCTGCCGCGTCTTCCAGCAGATAAAGACCGTTTACCCCCCCGACACGGCAAAAGGCCAGCAGATGGCTGTCATCACGCCAGTTATAATGCGAAACCATGGTGTAATCGAGCAGACGGCGCATATAGCCTTCCCTGTCGGAGGTTAACAGCAGCGTGTTCCAGCCTTTGCCGTCCTTGGGCGTATTGCGGACCAAAAAGACAAACCTGTCGGAGGACGGATTGAAGGTTATATGATTTACCGTGAGTTTGTCGGCTCCGACTTTCGCGTTGGGAAACTCCCGCGCGATACGGCGGTAGTCTATAATAAGCCGGCTGCTTCCGGTCTTCATATCGGTCAAATATATACCGTCATCCTCCGGCTGCGCAATGTCATAAAACGGGTCCGGAAGGCCGGCGTAACCGTATCCCGGCCGAAAATCATACAGACGGCTGAAATTTATACCGAGCCCCCACCTGCCGCAGGGAGATACATTCGCGACCGGGCGGTCGGTATAGCTTTTCTCTCCGGTTATAATATTATGGATAACGGCGCGATAATGATTTTCCCCTCCGCGTTCGTTATAAATGACCTCACGCCGGTCGCGCGGGTTCCAGCGCAGCTGGGCGCCCTGTTGAAAATTCCACGCCCCGGATTCGGCGAACGGAACAAACGCTCCCGCATGTATATAACCCAGCTGAGCGATGTCGCCGGCTTCGGGCAGTCTGTCCGCGAAGCTGACGCGGTGGGAAAGATGCATTCCGCCTTCGGCGCTGTAGGGCTGTAAATCATAATATGCGAAAAAGTAGTGATAATTATCGTCGGGGCTTATAATACATATTTTATCGGTCATGATATCGCTCCTTTAGCTGACATTCGGGTTTCTTTATGCCGTATTGTATCATCACTGCGTCCGAAAGTCAACAAAATCGGGATACTCATTGACTTAACGGCGTTTCTTTGTTATTATTGGTATAACAAATTTTTATAAATCCGAAAAATAGACATGACCCGGATGCAGGACATCCTCGATAAACGATGCCGTAATCGGCAATACTTAAATAAAAAAAGAAGGAAACCGAAATGTTCAAACCGATTAAAATCCGTATAAACGGAGGACTGCTGCGCGGCGGCGATGCTGACCGTATAGCAGCCGGAAACTCAACCGTTATATCCTGGGGGGCTGTCAGCGACGCCCGGGACGCCATCCAAAGCGCGTATCGCATTAAGGTGAAGTGCGCGGACAGACTTTTATGGGACAGTGAGTGGGTTGCCTCACAATCTCAGCAGGTTGTTTATGCCGGCGGGGACCTTCCCCACGGGGAAAGAATAGACATTTATATCAGACTGCGGGATAATTATAACAGCGAAAGCGAAACCGGACACGATTATTTTTATAACGGTATACTGCCCCTGTGGGATAATCCCCAAAACGCGTGCTGGATTACCGCGTCCGAAGACGAGCCGCGCAGAGCGATATATTTCAAAAAGCGTTTTACCGCGCAAAAGGAAATCGCATCGGTGTGCGCCTATGTATGCGGCATCGGATATCACAAGGTTTTTGTAAACGGCAGCGAAATAGACGACGCGGTTATGTCGCCCGTTCATTCAAATTACGCAAAAACCTGTTACTACACCGTCACCCCCGGCATTACAGCCTTTGCAGCCGGTGAAAACATCATCGAAATCATTCTGGCTGACGGATGGCGCCGTCTCCAGAGCGCATTTATCCGCGCCAATACCGCCGAAAGACCGATTGAATTCTTCGGCATCCCCCAGCTTGCCGCCGTCTTCGACATCAAATACAAGGACGGAAGCTCGGAATCCATATCAACGGGCCCCGACTGGACATGGACGCACGGTCCGATAATAATGCACGACCTGTTCGACGGAGAAACCTATGACGCGTCCTTCGTCTCCACCGACTGCAAACCCGTTAAAACGGTGCCCGCTCCGTGCGAGAGGATACTGCCGCAGACACTGGAGCCGATACGCGAAAAGGAAGTATACCGCGCCGGGTCGGTATTCTCTCCCCGGGACGGTGTATATGTCGCCGACTTCGGACAGAATATAGCCGGTATTCCGCGGATACGGCTGCCGAAAATGAAGCGCGGTCAGACAATCAAAATAACCTGTCATGAATTTCTCGACGAGGACGGTTCTTTGTATACGGCAACCCTGCGTGAGGCGAAGTGCACCGATACATATATCGCCTCGGGTGACGAAAAAGACCTGGAGATATGGCAACCGCACTTCACATATCACGGATTCCGTTACGCTCAGATAGAAGGCTGGGAGGGCATTCCCCCGAAAGAGGACCTTTATGCCGTTGCCCTGTATACCGATATAAAAAACGACAGCTTCTTCAGCTGCGGCAGCGCGCTGATAAACACCATACACAACAACGCCATACAGACCGAAAAGGCCAACATTCACGGCATTCTGACCGATTGTCCTCAGCGTGACGAACGAATGGGCTGGCTCAACGACGCAACGGTGCGTTTTGAGGAAACCCCGTATAATTTTGACACGGGCCGGTTGTTTCCCAAGGTGATACGCGACGTCCTCGACTCACAGGAAAAGGACGGCTCCATCCATTGCACCGCGCCGTATGTTTTCGGCGGTTCCCCCGGCGACCCCGTCTGCTCTTCTTTTTTGGTCGCGGGGCTTGAGGCATATACCCGCAGCGCAGACGCGCGGATTATAGAAGACGGTTACGAGGGCTGGGCTGCGTGGGAACGTTTTCTGCTGTCAAAGAGCACCGGATATATAGTCGATTACAGTTATTACGGCGATTGGGCGGGGCCCGCATATGCCTGTATCACGCCCGAACATGCTGCTTCGGCAGTAACCCCGGGTATTCTCATGTCCACCGGTTATTCTTACTTTAACGCAAAGACCCTTGCGTACTTCGCTTCGGTACTCAACAAAGAAGACGAGCAAAAAGACTGGCAGCGCACCGCCGACGAAATCAGATCCGCCTTCCTGGCCAAATGGTGGGATCCCGAAACCGCCCTTGTCGCGACCGGTTCTCAGGCTTGTCAGGCGTTCGCGCTTTGGCTCGGTATTTTACCCGAAGAGGGCAGAGCAAAAGCAGCAAAGGCCATGCGGGACGACCTGGTGAGAAACGATTATAAAATAACCACGGGCAACCTGTGCACGCGCTATCTGTTTGATATGCTGGCCGAATACGGATATATCGATGACGCGTATAAACTTATCACACGCGAGGCATATCCTTCTTACGGATTCATGATACAAAATGAAGCGACTACCATTTGGGAACGTTTTGAATTAAAAAAGGATCCCGGTATGAATTCCCACTGCCATCCGATGTACGGCGCCGTCGGATATTGGTTTTACGCGTATCTGTGCGGGATCAAAATAGTGTCTCCGTATGAGGTCACAATAAAACCGTATCTGCCCGAGCAGCTGCTTTCGGCGCACGCCTCGGTTGATACGGTCTGCGGTGATATTTATGTTCGCTGGGTTAAACGCTTCGGCAAAGCTTATCTGTATATAACAATCCCCTTCGGCGTAACCGCCGGCGTGGAATTCGGCGGTAAAACCTTTAGGGTGGGGTCGGGCAGTCATATTTATGAAACGGAAATATAACCCTAGGCTGCCGTCAAATGCTCAACCAGTATCTTAACGCCCATTATAACCAATATTATGCCGCCTACCAGCTGAGCGGGTTTTTGAAAGCGCGACCCGAAGAAGCACCCGATACCCACAGCCGCAAATGACAGCGTGAAGGTTATAATACCTATGAAGGCTGCAGCGGGCAGTATATCGATGCCGAGAAAGGCGAAAGACACGCCTACGGCGAGGGCATCGATGCTTGTCGCTACAGACAGGGGAATCATCTGCCTGTAGCCAAAATCGCCGGCCGCGTTCGCGGCGCAGCTGTCGCCTCCCCGAAATAGCTCGGATATCATTTTAACTCCAATCAACGAGAGCAGTATAAAGGCAATCCAGTGGTCATATGCCTTGATGCTGCTCTCAAAACCTGCTCCGAGAAAATAGCCTAAAACAGGCATAACCGCCTGTGCCGTGCCGAAATAAAGACCTGTGATAACCGCTTGTCCGACATTGAGACGGCGCATTGCCAACCCTTTGCACAGAGCAACCGCAAACGCGTCCATAGACAAAGCCGCAGCCGTTATAATGAGATCCGCTAAACCCATGGGTGTAAATCCCTTCGCTTTTATAGTATATCGATAACCGATTTAACACAGTATTATACTACGCGGCGCGGATTTTGTCAAATTTGCTCATGTGCCGTAATCCAGGAACAACTCGAGCACAGTCTCGTAATGCTTTGTGACCGAATTGAGTTTTGAATCGTACATGGAAGAAAACTCGAGCTTGTTATTTTCATAGGTGAACTGCTCGAATGTGAATACATATCCCTTCCAGGCGTCATATAAATAGGCAAAGTCGATAACCCGGGAATCGAGGATCATATCCAGAATGGCAACCGATTCCTCGTCACGGGTGCCCTTTACCTTCAGGGCTATATCATAGTAATTGGGAATGACATTCTTCCAGCTGTATGCGCCCAGGGCGTGGGTAACGGCGCCTGCCATATCGGTATTCACCACCGTTATCGGAACGGCGATTATCGAGAAATTGCCGTCAGCCATGGAATAATACGCGTCTTGCTCCTCGTTCCATTTCGGATAGGGGATAATGCCGTAATCGTTTTCGAAATCCCGGTAATAACTGACAGAGTGGCCGATGAAGCCGTTGACAAACACGGCGTGTCCGGTTCTGAACGCTTCGTAGCCCTTAAAATGATCGGCAAAGATGATCGAGCCTGTCTGATAGAACAATTCCCGTACTTTATCTATAATAGCGATGGTCTTTTCGCTGTTGTAGGTTATATCGATTTCGTTTTCGGGGGTTACCTTGACGACAGGCTGGTCAAATGACCATATGTAGGTATTGGCATTGCTGAAGCAGTTTGACGTAAATCCGTAAAAATCGTTTTCGTCAGCCGTGCCGTTGCCGTCAAGATCGGTATAAATGTCCTTTGTGAAGTTTATCAGCCGGTCGACCGTCCATTCGCCGTTGTTGACGATTTCGTATATATTACCCAGATTGTATGACTCGGCCTGAACCTTGTCATAGAACATGCAATAGGTGTTCTCCGTAGCCGATGTAGCCATGTCACTGACCGCCAGAAACATCTTATTGTCAATGGTCAGTTCCTTGACGGCATGCTGCGGATACCAGGGCTGCTCAAAATTCATATAATTTATATCATACCAGTTCAAAAACCAGCCGTTGAGGGCATCGGCGCCCGACTGAACCGCGTGACCGAGCACCAGGTCGTAAACATCATCACCGGAATTAACCGAATTGCGCAGATATGTGGTACAGATATCGTATGTAGCGTTTACCGCTTCATTGATTGCAATGTCAAAACGCTCCATGGCACCGGCGTTGCGCTGATAAACTGCGTCTTCGACGATATCTCCCGACATCTCGCTTACCCACGCGTCATACAGGTGCATGGTCTGCACCAGCATAACAAATTCATCGCCGTCAAATGTCACATCCGGTATGCCGTCGGAAACCAGCTGACGCTTTTCAATGTCAGACAGTTCGTCCTCGGCATTTATCGTCGTTTCGGCATCCGTTTGGTCGGCGGCGCCCCCGGTTTTGTCGGCGCAGGCCGTCAGCATCATAACAAGAATCAGCGACAGGGCAATAAAACGGATTTTTCCCCTTTTTATTTTATTCATTTTATTTATAAAGCCTCCCTATTAATTCTCTATTAAATCATTGATTAAGATTACATAACGAACTGCCTGTTACGACAGCTCGTTATTATATCATTTTATAATTATGACGCGGGGATTATGATAGTCGCGGCAGCTTCCCAGCCGTAATCTTCGGTTATTTCGCCGTTGGCATAGTAGTTTACAATCGCCGGGTCATCTATGGGTCCGTAGGTCCATAAACCGACGCCCGACCCGCTTTCATCGACACCGTCGCCGAGGGTGACAAGATACTCACCCGCTTCAAGCCCCTTTGCGCCGTCATCGTCGAAATACATGATAAGCCAGTCGTTGTCAACGTAATCGACAAAGGTCTCCTCGGCAACCGGACTCGCGGCAACCGTTGAGGCATAATCGGTGTCCCATTTATATACGCGCATGGTAAGGCTTCCTATATCGTTTGACCAGCTGGGACAGTTTATGCTGAAGTCCTCAAGGAATCCCTCCTCAACTTTAAAATGAACACCTATGGATGAGCCTTCCGCCATCAGGCTGTAAGGGTTATGACCGCCTCCGTCATCTTCATAAAAGTCTATATATTTATATTTATCTCTTGGAGGCGCTTCGGTTTCAGGTTCGGGTTCCTCCGTTTCTTCCGCAGGGGCGACTGTAGTCTCCGCATTTTCCCCGGCTGTCGTATCTGCCGATTCCAAATCGGACTCTTTCTGACAGGCTGTCAAAAATACCGTTAAAACGAAAATCAGGGTAAGGGTTAATAAAAAGGATCTTTTATACATTAATATACCTCCTTGTTAAGTAATTGGTATTCAGTAATTCATCGCTTTTTATACACCGACAATTATATCATTGTTTCAATCCGTTGTCAAGTTGTTGTCAAGTTATTCATAAAACATATTATTTACCGACACAGAATCGTCGGAATATATTATTAACTATCTCGTCGGCAGCCATGTGTCCGTCAATCTCGCCCAGTTTTGACAGCGCGGCTTCGATGTCCAGCCCCGCCATATCTTGTGTCAGTCCGCTCTCCAGGGTCGCCGCGGCATGGGATACACACTCAGCTGCGGAACACAGTGCCGCGTATTGTCTTGCGTTGGCAACAACGGCGCCGTTGTCATAATCTATATCCCCCGCGATAAACAGCCCCTCGATTTTTGCCGTCAGTTCGTCCATACCCTCTCCGGTAACACACGATATGTCCGCCGTATGTTCAAAGCGGTCTCTGATGCGCCCAATCTCTTGGTGCCCGGGCAGGTCCGCTTTGTTGATTACCGCGATAATTTCTGCGTTTTTACCGGCGAGCACATCTATAAAGGTCTCGTCCCGCATATCCGGAGCGGAAGAGCCGTCAAAAACCGCCAGTATCAGCGAAGCATCGTTCAGTTTTGCTTCGGTGCGGTCTATCCCCAACCGTTCGACCCGGTCATCGGTTTTATGAATACCCGCGGTATCGCAAAGCCGCAGCAGAACCCGGCCGCACACCGCCGTTTCCTCAACGGTATCGCGGGTGGTTCCGGCAACCGGGGAGACAATCGCCCGGTCCTCTCCCAGCAGCAGATTCAACAGGGATGATTTTCCGGTGTTGGGTTTGCCGGCGATAACGGCGGGAATCCCTTCTGATATCGCCTGTCCCGCACGATAGGTTGAGATAAGGGCGCACATTTCTCCGTATATCCCGTCAATTTTGGTTTTGAGTTCGGCAGTGGACAATTCGGTCAAGTCCTCATCGGGATAATCGATAAACGCATATATGCTGGCGGCGGTATCGGTAAGCGCGGCGCGCAAACGCCCGATTTTGCGTGACAGCGCGCCCCGGGACTGCGCGGCGTTCAGTCTGATCTTTTCTTCGCTTTCAGCCTCAATGAGACCTATAACCGCCTCCGCCCGGGACAGGTCGATTTTGCCGGAGGTAAAGGCCCGCCGGGTAAATTCACCCGCATCAGCCTGGCGCGCGCCGCCCATCAGCGCAGCCTCAAGGGTCATCTGCGCCAGCAGTATACCGCCGTGGCATGATATCTCAACCGTATCCTCCCCGGTAAAGGATCGCGGCGCCCTGAACAGGGTCGCCATACCGTCATCTATCTGCTCC
>JAQVWU010000027.1 GCA_028709565.1 Eubacteriales bacterium | reverse complement strand
GGTAGGAGACAAATGCTGTACGGTAAATACCGAAGGTTACATAGAACTGACGCTGAACACACCGCGGGTGGTCGATATGATTTCGAAATATTTTTCGGTTGCGCTGGACAACTCAATATGTCATACATACCAACGCAAAAACTGGGACGGTATCGCTGCCGTCAATATGTTCAGTTCAAATCAGGCCTTGTTTTTCATCAAACAACTGATGGATGTGGCTTTTATGCGCAATATGGACGCCGATTTCGGTGTCCTGCCCTATATGAAACTGGATGACGCCCAGGACAGTTATTATCACACCGTGGGTTCATGGCATTCGGTTTTCATGTGCGTGCCTGTCATACAGGAAGACAGGGAACGCACAGGTATCCTGCTGGAGGCTCTGGCGGCCAGGTCAATGTATACCCTTACACCGGCATATTATGACATATCGCTCAAGGGGAAATATACACGTGACAACGAAAGCACAGAGATGCTGGATATAATTCTCGCCACACGGACATATGACCTCGGCTGGTATTATGAAATCGGCGGATATAACGAACAGGTTATGAATATGCTTAGAAACTTTAAAGATGAATTCTCTTCAATGTACGCAAGATATGAAAAGACGGCGCTTAAAAAAATCGAAACCATCAACAGCGCTTTTGCCGCGTTGGAATGAAAATGTCCCTGATACCGCACCGGATAAATCATCCGGTGCATTTATATGTTTATTTTTTGTCAATTTTTAATTTATATTGACATTTGACAATTTTTGTTGTCGGTTATAGCTTATTTGTGTTATATATCAATAAGATATATTAGACATATATGTCTATTACCGTATGTTTTTACTGTTATCAGTTTGTAAACAATGTAATAAAATATTTTTTGTGACGTTGACATCCAATTGCTTGTGTGATACAATAACATAGATGATGTGAAAATTAACGTATTTCGCGTGATAACTATACATGACTGTTATTTGGTTGGTTTTGATTGGTTATTATTCAATTATATATTTCAGGTGGTGAAAGAATCAGATGAATTCCGAAAGAAGAGAAATAATAAGAGAAATGCTGCAAAACAAGCCGTTCGTCGCGCTGCGCGAACTGGAAGCCAGATTCCCCGATATATCTTCCATGACACTGCGCCGTGATATCGAATATTTTGAGAAAATCGGTGAAGCCATAAAGGTACGGGGCGGCGCCCGTTCCATGAAGTTTATTACAACATCCATGGAAGATAACTTCAACTTCCGCATGAGTGAAAATATGCAGGCGAAGGAAAAAATCGCTTTCAAAGCCCTCGAGTTAATCGAAGCCGGCCGTTCGCTGTTCCTGGATTCGGGCACAACCATGCTCAAACTGGCGTCGCTGCTGCCCGACGAGAGACTGACGGTGACAACCACCGGGCCAAATATAGCGATGGAGTGCATTAAAAAGAATCAGCCGATTGTAAACATCGTCGGCGGTATGCTCAACAGAGACAACATATCGGTTTCCGGCAATCAGTCTCTGCGTTTTCTCAGCGATATAAATATTGATATCGCATTTATCGTGCCGTCCGGTATGTCGGCGTATAACGGTCTGACAAGCGGAAACTATATCGAGTGTGAACTAAAAAAACTTGTCGTTGAAAAAGCCAGAAAAGTCGTTGTATTGATGGATGCCTCAAAACTTGACAAGACCCTGCCCTACACCTTCTGCGGTATAGGTGATATCGATATAATAATATCCGACCGTGAACTGCCGGCTGATATTATAAAACTGGCTACGGAAAGTGAAATACAGATGATAACCGCCTGAAGAAATGCAACGAAACAAACAAAATAAAGACAACAGAGCATATCTGGAGGATTAAAATATGGCTACAGTAGTCATTATGCCCCGACAGGGGCAAAGCGTTGAAAGCTGCGTCATAACGGAACTCAATATAAAAAAAGGGGATACCGTCGCGGCAGGGGATACGCTTTTCTCATACGAAACCGACAAATCTTCTTTTGAAGAAAAAGCAGCGACAGACGGTACGATACTTGAATTATTCGCTGACGAAGGCGATGATGTACCCTGTCTTGATCCCGTTTTAATAATCGGAACGCCTGGGGAGGATATATCGGCGCTTATCGCCGAATTGAACCGGACACAGGCTGTTGATGTTGATACGGCCGAAATCGAAGCGCCCAAACCGGCTGCGGCTGCGCCTGCACCTGTCGCCGCTTCCGGTGATAAGTTTTTCCGTATTTCGCCGCGCGCGAAAAACCTCGCCGCAAAAACCGACGCCGACCTTGCCAAGGCTCAGGGCACCGGACCCGGCGGCAGAATAATCGAACGTGATATCAATACCCTGCTTGACGCCGGCTACACACTGCCCGCCGAAAAGACTGATGACGCCGCCGAAACACCTCAGCCGGCAGTTGCGCCAATACCGGAAGCCGCGGAATTTGAGGATATCAAGCTCACCAATATACGCAAAGTAATAGCCAAGTCTATGCACGCGTCGCTGTCGGATATGGCTCAGCTTACATTAAATTCTTCGTTCAACGCCACACAGATTACCGCATACCGCGCAGCTGTCAAAGAAAAATCAGAACAGCTCGGACTGCCTAATATTACCCTGAACGATATGATATTGTTTGCGGCAGCCAGAACCGCGCCGAACCACCGCAGTGTAAACGCGCACTATCTGGATGATACCATAAGATACTTCAGACACTGCAGCCTCGGTGTGGCCGTCGATACCGAACGGGGTCTTATCGTCCCCACCGTGTTCAATGCCGATACTCTGTCCCTCGCCGAACTCTCATCTCAGGCGAAGGCGATTATTAAAGAAGCTCAGAGCGGAAGCATTAATCCCGACCTGCTGCGCGGCGCTACCTTTACCGTAACAAATCTGGGTTCTCTGGGTGTTGAGTCCTTCACACCCGTAATAAACCCTCCGCAGACATGTATACTCGGTGTCAACAATATAACCTACCGCGTAAAGGAAGACGGTTCCGCGTATCCGGCAATGGGTCTCTCGCTGACCTTTGATCACCGTGCTATCGACGGCGCGCCCGCAGCCAGATTTTTAAAGGAGCTTTGCGAAAACCTTGAAAACTTCAGCCTGCTGCTGGCAAAATAATAAACCTGCCGACATATAAGGGGTATAAGATAAATGATTTATGACTTAATAATATTGGGAGGCGGTCCCGCAGGATATAACGCTTCCGAACGCGCCGCTCACGCCGGTATGAAGACACTGGTAATCGAGGGGGAATTTATCGGCGGAGTATGTCTCAACGAGGGCTGTATTCCTACCAAGACATTGCTCTATTCGGCAAAGATATACGATTACGCGAAACACGGCGAGCAATACGGTGTAAAATTCGGTTCTGCCGAACTGGACCACGCGTTTGTTGTTGAGCGCAAAAACCGGGTTGTTAAAATGCTGGTCGGCGGGGTTACATCCACACTGAAAAAAGCAGGCGTCGATGTAGTCGCCGAAAACGGCATTATAACCGGCCGGGACGCGGAGGGCTTTACCGTTAAAACACCGTCCGGCGTATATAAAGGCAAACAGCTGCTTATCTGCACCGGTTCACAGGCCTCGGTACCCCCGATTACCGGACTGCGTGAAGCGGTTGCGTCCGGCTTCGCCATGACCAACCGTGAGATTCTCGATTTAAAACAAATTCCCGACAGACTGACTGTCATAGGCGGCGGTGTAATCGGCCTGGAAATGGCATCTTACTTCAATTCCGCCGGCAGTAAAGTCACCGTTGTGGAGATGCTGGACCATATAGCCGGTCCGACCGACCGCGCAATATCATCTATATTGCAAAAGAACTATACAAAAAACGGCATTACGTTTATGCTCGGAGCAAAGGTCACCTCGGTCGATAAAGACGGTGTAAATTACGAACTTGCCGGCAAACAGGGCAGTGTGGCGGCCGACGCCGTGCTTGTCTCTGTCGGACGGCGCCCCCGGACACAGGATATAGGGCTCGAGAGCATCGGCGTACTTGTTGAGCGCGGTTCGATTGTCACAAATGACCAATGTAAGACAAACGTATCCGGAGTATGGGCCGCGGGTGATGTTAACGGCAAATCCATGCTCGCCCATACCGCCTATCGTGAGGGCGAGGTTGCGGTCAACAACATGCTCGGAAAAAAGGACAGGGTCGATTATATATCGATACCGTCGGTTATATACACCAATCCCGAGGTGGCATCGGTAGGCGAGACAGAGGAAAGCGCCAAGGAAAAAAATCTCGACGTTATTATAAAAACCACTACCATGAAAATGAGCGGTCGCTACATTGCGGAAAATGAGGTCGGCGACGGCATTTTAAAGCTGATCGTGGGCAGAGCGCACCAAAACATACTGGGCGTCCATTTAATCGGCAATTACGCCTCGGAAATAATATATGGCGCCGCTATGATGGTTCAAAAGGAAATGCGCGTTTCCGATCTGCAAAAGCAGGTGTTCCCGCATCCGACCGTTTGCGAGGTAATACGCGAAGCGCTGTTTTCGTTTTAATCGAATTAATCGAATTAATCGGAATAATCGAAATAAGATCCGTAATGTTTTATTTTATATATAATAAAAGTCAAGGAGAATTTTATGCCAAAGTCACAATATATTGATCCGCAAAAGGTGTTTCAGCCGGGTTTTTTGACATTTGACGACATAGCGGTAAACCAATATGCCAAGACCCTCGAAGAGGAAAAGAAACTATATACCCCACAGGATATGCTGCGCATCTATCATGATATGGTTGTTATACGCGAATTTGAAACAATGCTCAATGAGATTAAGGTTAAGAGCGTATACAACGGCGTCGAATACAACAACCCGGGACCCGCGCATCTGTCACTCGGTCAGGAAGCGTCCGCGGTAGGCGAAGCCTATTGCCTCGACATCAACGATATTACCTTCGGTTCACACCGCAGTCACGGTGAAATCATCGCCAAGGGTTTATCGGCTATTGAAAAACTGGACGAAACCGAACTGTATGATATTATGAAGGAATTCCTTGACGGTTCGATTTTACGCGTCGTCGAGGGCAAAGAAGAGAACAAAGGCAACATTAAGGATATAGCGAAAAACTTCCTGCTGTACGGCGCCCTCGCTGAAATCTTTGCGCGCACCACCGGTTTTAACAAAGGACTGGGCGGTTCCATGCATGCCTTCTTTATCCCGTTCGGAATATACCCCAATAACGCGATAGTGGGCGGCAGCGCACCCTGCGCGCTGGGCGCCGCGCTCTATAAACGTTCAAACAAGAAAAAGGGCATTGTCATTGCCAATTTCGGAGACGGCGCATGCGGACGCGGGCCGGTGCTCGAATCGATGGGCATGTCGGCGATGGACCAGATAAAACAGCTCTGGGACGGAGGCGCCGGTCTGCCGATATTATTTAATGTTTTTAACAACTTCTACGGTATGGGCGGTCAGACAATGGGCGAAACCGCGGGATTCGGTATGCCTGCCAGACTCGGGGCCGGTTTCGACCGCAATCAGATGCATGCCGAAAGCGTGAACGGTTATAACCCCCTTGCCGTTATCGACGCCGTTACGCGTAAAAAACAGCTGCTGTTGGACGGTAAAGGCCCGGCTCTGCTTGAGGTAAAAACATATCGCACGACAGGTCACAGCCCCTCCGATTCCTCCTCATACAGAACTCCGGAAGAGATTGAGGCATGGATTGATGCCGATCCGATTGCCGCATATGCCGAGAAACTCGTGCGCGTCGGAATCGCTAAAGCCGAACAGCTGGACGATATTAAAGATTCCATTGTCCGCCGCATGACAATGATCTGCAAACTGGCTACCGACGACGAGCTGTCACCCCGCATGGATTTAAACAAGAATCCGGACGCCATCTCCGGCATTATGTTCTCGAATCAGAAGGTCGCTTCCATGGAGACCGGCCGCGAACCTGAGGTATTAATGCCCAAAGAGGATAACCCGCGCGTTAAACAGATTGCCGGTAAATCCCGGTTTGCCTACGACGAAAACGGAAAAGCCGTTCCTAAAACCAAGGTCTACGCGCTGCGTGACGGTTTGTTTGAAGCGATTATAGATAAATTTTACGAAGATTCCACCCTTATCGCCTACGGCGAGGACAACCGCGACTGGGGCGGAGCGTATGCCGTCTACCGCGGACTGACCGAGGCGCTGCCCTATCACCGCTTCTTTAACGCGCCCATATCCGAAGCCGCCATTGTCGGTTCGGCTGTCGGTTACGCGATGTGCGGCGGACGCGTTATAGTCGAGCTTATGTACGCGGATTTCATCGGCTGCGCAGGCGACGAAATATTCAATCAGATGGCAAAATGGCAGGCGATGTCGGCCGGTATCCTCAAGATGCCCATAGTGCTCCGCGTTTCGGTAGGTTCAAAGTACGGCGCGCAGCATTCACAGGACTGGACCGCGCTCACGGCCCACATACCGGGACTCAAGGTTGTATTCCCCGCGACACCCTATGACGCCAAAGGTCTCATGAACGAAGCGCTTGCCGGCACCGATCCCGTTGTATTCTTTGAAAGCCAGCGTATTTACGATATCGGCGAGCAGTTCCATGAGGGCGGTGTGCCTGAGGGCTATTACGAAGTAAAGATGGGCGAGCCGGATATAAAACGGGCCGGCAAGGATATCACCATTCTCACAATCGGCGCAACCCTGTATCGCGGCCTTGAAGCCGCCGACATTCTTGAGGAAAAATACGGTATATCCGCCGAGGTTATCGACGCGCGCTCGATTGTACCCTTCAATTACGAACCGGTCATCGAATCGGTCAAGAAAACCGGAAAGATCATTATTGTAGGCGACGCCTGCGAACGCAACTCGGTCATGAAGGATATGGCTGCCAATATAACCGAATTCGCCTTTGATTATCTTGACGCGCCTCCCGTAGCGCTCGGTTCCCGCAACTGGATCACCCCCGCTTTTGAACTCGAAAAGTTTTTCTTCCCCTATCCCGATGCGATTATCGACGCCATCCATGAAAAGATCGTACCGATTGCAGGTCATGTATCCACCCATAATTACAGCGATATAGAAAAGATAGAAAGAAGCAAAAACGGAATCTGATATAGCCAAATACAAAAACCGCCCCTCTCAAGGCGGTTTTTGTTGCTAATATAATACTCATATAATACAAATAAAATACGAGGACTTTTATGCTGATACTGCGCAACAATTCGGTCAATCCCTATTTTAATCTCGCCGCCGAACAATATCTGCTCGATTCCGATTATAACAACATATTGATTTTATGGCGCAACTCTCCCGCCGTTATAATCGGCCAAAATCAAAATGCCTATGCCGAAGTTAATGACGCGTATATCCGCGAACACAATATCGCGCTGGTCCGCCGTCTGACCGGGGGCGGCGCCGTATTCCATGACCTGGGCAACATCAACTATACATTTATCACACCGCAAACGGAGGGCGGCGCACTGGATTTCCGGCGTTTCTGCATGCCGGTTATAGAAGCGCTGCGCAATCTGGGCGCCGACGCCGGCATGTCGGGACGCAATGATATAGTCATTGGCGGCAGAAAGATATCGGGAACCGCCCAGTGTGTCCGAAACGAAAAAACCATGCATCACGGCACCCTGCTTTTCTCGGCCGACCTTTCATATATGTCGGGTTCGCTTAATGTAAACGCCGAAAAACTCAACAGCAAAGGGATAAAAAGCGTTTCCTCCCGTGTGGGCAATATTGCGGACCTTACGGAGATAAAGATGAACGTTACCGATTTCATGGATTATCTGGAGGGGTTTTTCGGCGGCGAACAGATGACGCTGACCGCCGGGATGACCGGGGAGATACAGCGCCTGGCTGATAGTGTCTACTCGACCTGGGAATGGAACTACGGAAAATCCAAAGCATTCGAAATAAGCCGCAAACGGTATTTCGCTTTCGGCCTGGTTGAAATAAACCTGACTCTCGGCGGCGGTATTATCCGCGATATACAAATAACGGGGGATTTTTTCGGCAGGTACGCGGTCGCCGGGCTGGAGAACACGCTGCGGGGAACACGCTGCGAATATCAAAACATTGTAAATATTTTGCGCGGCTGTGATATAAACAGCTTTATCATGGGAGCGTCCGAGGAGGACATCGCGGAACTGATGACAGGCTGACAGTTATTATACAGTTATTTTTATAACTATAATTTCGTTTGACAGCTTGTCAACCGGGATATTATATATATGCAGCGACGGCGCGCGCATCGAGCTTTTATCGCCGTCATAATCATCGGGCAGTATGTCAATACCGTATTTCAGCGGTTCGCCGGTGTTGAGCAATATGACCGATTCAGGCGGCGATGTCACCTTTTTAAGTGAGAGTCCGCCGCTGTCCAGCCTGCCGCAGTGCAGGTAGACGGCGTTGCCCCTGACTACGGTTGCCGCTTCCGGGCATCTGTACAGCTCCCGGGGATCGCGGTCGCCTTCAAAGCTTTCCTCAACCCGGCGGTACCAGGAGCCTACACTGCGGATCTTTTTGGCATAGGGTTCGGTGATTCTGCCGTCCGGTCCCGGTCCCACATTCAGCAGATAACTGCCCCCCATTGTGCGGATCTTGTCTATACTGCCGCACAAAAAATTGTCGCTGTAGAAATCCTCGTCAATCCGGTACCCCCAGCTCTGCTTTCCCACCGACTGACAGGCTTCGGTCAGTTCCTTAAAACAATCGCCCCCGGGTACGCTGCGCTCCGGAGTGGCAAAGTCGCCTTTATCGTAACCGCGGTTGTTTATCAATATATCCGGCTGAAGCGAGCGGACATACGCGTTTATCGACGGGTCGTTTATCTTAGGGGGGATATCCCAGAACAGCGTATAGATCCTGCCGTATCCCGTCATAAGCTCGGTTATCTGATTTTTTACATACTGCCGATATAACACGCTGTCCGGGATATCTCCTGCCTCCGGCTGCATCTGGTGGGTTGACAGACTGTTATAGGCGCTCGGATGGTGACAGTCGGGCAGCGAATAGTATATTGACAGCGCCATGCCATGGCGTGCGCATGCCTCGGCAAGCATTGCGAGGGTATCCTGCTTATACGGAGTATTCATAATGTTAAAATCGGTGTATGCGGTGTTCCACATACAGAATCCGTCCATATGTTTTGCCGTAAAGCATATATAGCTCATACCCGCTTCCTTTGCCAGACGCACCCATGCGTCCGGGTCATAGCGCGTCGGATTGAATTTATCGGCAAGCCCGATATATTCCGAACGCGGTATGCCCATTCTGAATTGATATTGCTCCTGAAAACCGGAAAGGGCATAAATACCCCAATGAATAAACATCCCGAATTTATGCGGCATAGTTTTTACAATCAATTTCGCTGCCCCTTTTAGTTAATATTAATATATTATATAGCCGTTTACCGATAAAATCAATGCCGAAGGAGGCAAATATGCATATTATCGATATAATTGAACATAAACGGGACCGCCGCGCGCTCACCGACGAGGAGATAGCCTTCTTTGTGCGGGGGGTCGCCGACAGGTCCATTCACGATTATCAGATTTCCGCGCTGCTCATGGCGGTCTGTATAAACGGCATGAATGATGACGAAACCGCCTGTCTCACATACGAGATGGCACATACGGGCGAGGTCATCGACCTGTCCTTTGCGGACGGTATGGTAGTAGACAAGCATTCGTCGGGCGGTGTGGGGGACAAGACAACCCTTGTCGCGGCTCCGATGGCGGCAGCCTGCGGTTTGAAGGTCGCGAAAATGTCGGGGCGCGGTCTTGGTTTTTCCGGCGGGACGCTGGACAAACTGGAAAGCATACCCGGATTCAACGTCGCCCCCCCACGCGGTGAATTTGAACGTTTTGTACGTGAAGACGGTATAGCCGTTATCGGCCAGACCACGGAGATAGCCCCAGTGGACAGGATATTGTACGCCCTGCGCGATGTAACGGGCACGGTCGCGAGTATTCCCCTCATCGCCTCCAGTATCATGAGTAAAAAACTGGCGGTATTGTCCGATGCCATAGTGCTGGATGTAAAGGCGGGCAGCGGTGCTTTTATGAAAACCCCGGCTGATGCAATCGAACTCGCCGCAAAGATGGAAGCCATCGGCAGGCTCAACGGCAGAAAAACCATTGCCGCGGTGACAAACATGGACGAACCGCTGGGCAGGGCGGTGGGCAACGCGCTTGAGGTGACCGAAGCCGTCGACACGCTGCGCGGCTGCGGTCCGGCCGATTTTACCGAGCTTTGCTATGTCATCGCCTCGCTCATGCTGGTCGCCGGGGGTATAACCGACGGTACCGGCGATGCCCGCGCAAGGCTGAAGCGCAGTATTGAAAACGGAGATGCCCTGCAAAAATTCCGGCGCATGGTGATCAACCAGGGCGGCGATGTCTCGGCAATCGATGACACATCGCTGCTGCCCGAAGCGCGGCATATCCTGCCCGTGCCGGCGGACAGAGACGGCTTTGTCGCGGCGATTATGACCGAAAACATCGGCCGGGCCGCCCTTGCCGCCGGCGCCGGACGTTTTGCCCATGATGATAAAATCGATTACGCCGCCGGCATAACAGTCAACAAAAAGGTCGGCGACGCCGTCAAATCAGGCGAACCCCTCGGCTGGATTCACGCGGATTACACCGACAAAGCCGAAGCCGCCCGCGCGCTCATGGCTGCTTCATATAAAATTTCCGACCGCCTTCCCGACAAAAGACCTCCCGCGGTCCACGCGGTTATAGATGAAAGGGGAGCCGATGTATACCGAACCATATGAAACGAGTGATTATAAATATCTCATCGACGCGGCGAAAAGAGCGGCGGAGCGGGCTTATTGCCCCTATTCCGGCTTCCGTGTCGGCGCCGCGCTGCTGACCTCCGACGGTAATATCAGCACCGGCTGTAATGTGGAAAACCGCAGCTACGGCGCGACAATATGCGCCGAACGCACAGCCGCGGTCAAAGCGATAAGCGAAGGCAGGCATAATTTCAACGCCGTCGCCGTTGTCGGATATTACGAAAATCACGAAAGCGATGACACAATGACATATTGTATGCCCTGCGGCATCTGCCGTCAGTTTATCGCGGAATTCGCCGTCCCTGCAGACTTCATAATCATTGTAACCGATAACAAATCGATAAAGATATACACCCTCGACGAACTGCTGCCCGAAGCTTTTTAATATTCAAAAAACGCTGCCTTCGGGCAGCGTTTTCAGTTATGCAAAACCGTTTATACTTTAACCGATTGAGAAGAAGTGGGGTTTTTTATTTTATCGCGTTTTATCTTCAGCGTAGTCGTCTTTTCAAACGGCTCGCTTCTGATGCTCATCGACCGTATCTGCTTGAAAACGGGGAGCGTTGCGTTTAGTTTGTATATCTCCGACCGGACCTCCTGCTTTACATCGGTTATATTATGCTCTTTAACATAGGCTTCCTTTGCGTAAACCTCTACAGCAATTTGATCGTCTTTTTCATATACCATGGCGGTGTCTATGATATCAATATCGTCAAGCAGGTTTTCCAGTTCTTCGGGTGACACATTTTCTCCGTTGCTTAATATAATAAGATTCTTTTTACGGCCAACTAGTTTGATAAAATTCTCCGAGTCCACCAAACCTAAATCGCCTGTTTTATACCATTCCCCATCCATAACTTCGGCGGTAAGCTTGGGATTTTTGTAATAACCCATCATTACATTGCTGCCCGAAACCTGCAGTTCCCCGTCAACCGTTCTGACTTTATATCTGGGGCATACCTTCCCTACCGTTCTGCTTTTTTTATTGCGGTCTGTATTACAAGAAATTAATGGAGAACATTCGGTAATACCGTAGCCCTGCACAATATTAATACCGATATTGTCATAAAAAGTAATAAGTTCCTCTTTAAGATATGATCCGCCGCAAATAATCTGATGTAACCGCCCGCCGAACACCTCATGAATCTCGGAAAATAACTTTTTACTTATATCAATATGTAAAATACCGGCGAGTTTTTTCAGATTGATACCCATTATGAATTTAAATTCTTTATTTTGTTTTTTAATTTTTGTAACAATTTCCTTCTGAACGATTTTTAATAAAGCCGGTACTACAAGCACAACATGGGGTTTGAAAAGTTTGAAATTATTAAGAAGGTGGGCTATCGCGTCATTGATGGCGATAGTCATTCCCAAATACATCGGTGTCATTATTGCGCAGGTCAGTTCATATGTATGATGGTTGGGCATGATTGACAGTATTGTATCACCCGGTTTAAAATCGACAATGCTTATCGCGAACTCTACGTTGCTGGCTAGATTTTCGTGCGAAAGCATTACGCCTTTGCTTGTTCCGGTAGTGCCTGAGGTATAAACGATTTCAGCCAGCTGCTTCGGGTCAATTTGAATGGCCGACTCATCAACCGGTCCGTTGTTATTTTCAACGATATCCCAAAAATACTCGTCATCGTCGTTTTTGTCAAAGCAGATAAACCGCCGGCAGCCCTGCGACTTCTCTTTGATATAATCGGCAATATCTTTAAATTTGTTGTCATAGAGCAACACTTCAACATCCGCATTGTCTACCTGGCTTAACAGTTCTTCTCTTGAGAGCTGCCGGTCGACGGGTACCGCTACAACGCCATAATACATCATGCCGAAATATGCGCTGAACCATTCAAAGCTCGAGTTGCCCAGCAGCGCGGCGTGACCTTTTCTCTGTGTGTTTTCTTTAATACTGCGTCCGATGGCCGTCGCCGCAATATACATATCCGAATAGGTCTTTGACTGCGCCGCGCCGTCTTTCAGATATTTGCAAAATTCGATATCCGGATATTTTTGATATGATCTGAGGATACAATCATGGATGGTAGTAAAACTCTCGCGATTTTCATAAAAAAAACTTTTTGATTTCATAGGAAACTTCTCCCTTTTATTTCACTTTTCATCAAACCATCAGAACGATAAGTCTATATTCAATAAACTGCCTCGAGCCATGCAAGATAAGTATCATAGATATGCGAATGGTAAATGGGTATGAGATTTTCCGCAAGATACAAAGCGACTCTCATCCCTTCACGGCTGTATTTGTGTCTATATAAAATCGCAGCCGTTTCTATTACATTTGAATCGCCGTTTCCCAGGGATATTATCGATACGAATAGATTATAGGGCGATATACCCCCCTTTTCAGACGTGTAAAAGGATTCCTTTGTAGGACACCACGCAGTTACAAGATCCGCAAACCCGTCTGTTTCAAATCTGCCCAAATATATCATACCGCCTTTTATTCCGGAAAAATTACTCTTCACCTTAGACAGCGTATCGTCATCCGTCGGGAGTCGGATTTCGATACCGTTTATACCGTATCCCCATAATGTAAACGGTATATATGCTATAATATCGCCGGGGTTGTTGAAATTAAATATATTGTCGTATGCATAAGGCGTTTTTGTCACCGCGGGACAGCCGAACGTATAGGTAAAGATATTTTTCCGCTGCGCGTATTCGGCATTTTGATTCAGACGCGCGCCGATTATATTTGAGATCGACGCTCCGCGGCTGTGCCCCGTAATCCATATAATCGTATCGTCTTTGGCTCCGGTTATCCGGCTGGTCAGCGCGCTATATATACCGTCGGCAGCGTTTGTGAACCCCGCGTGCGGTCCGTCTCCGCTCTCGCCGATATCGAAATTGCTGTACCATTCGGCCAGTTCCAGTGAACCCCTTAACGCTATACCGTAAATCGTGTAATTCTTGTTGTTGATTGTCGTCCTCTTTGAGGCGATGGTATACGCGGCAAAATCGCTGTTGTCATCGGTCTGCTCCGTATCGTAATTCTGCTGTGTAAGTACCGTATATCCCATATCTTCATACGCCTGTATGATATTCCTGTTGCTGCCGGTTGCCGTGTCCCCCAGCGCGGCCGTACATAAAGCCATTGAGGCTTTTGCCAGCTTGCCGTTGAGTATATTACTCGGTTTTGCAAAATACATATCGCCGTATTCAAAAGCAAGCTGCTTATTGCGCGACATCATATAATCATAATAATTATAGGTGATATTATTTCCAGGTACAGAAATTCTCTTTTCCGGGTCGCAAAGTCTGTTTATCAGCGCGGATATTTCAGACCGCCGAATATTCGTTTCCGGCATAAAGCTGCCCCTGTCATCGCTGCCTACCAGGATCCCCGCGCCGTAGAGCAGATAAACCTCATCCCGGTAGGCGGCGCCCGCTTCGATATCGGGTATGCCGGTCACGGTATTGATTGTTTGCAGCGCTTCGGGCGGCAGCGCGCGGCTTAAAATTACCGCGGCCTGATGCCGTTTCGCCGGTTTGTTGTAATCGTCGTATTCAATGTCGATTATATTGTTCCCGAGGGCGTAATCCGCGTAAACCGTATACCACTCGCCGACCGGTGTAAACGCTCCGCTGCCCGTGTGATAATATTTATGTATAGACGCCGCAACCTTGATAACCTCTGCTATGGTAAGCATACCGTCCGGGTCAAACCTGTCGCTGCTTCTGCCGTCTATAATACCCCACTCGTACGCCGCCTTTACATCCCTGTAAAACCAGTCCGATTCGGCAATATCGGTAAAACTGCCGTTATACACGCGCTGTTTCACAAAACTTCCGGACGCCGCGGAGGGTAAAGCCATTATTCCGGTCAATGAGGAAGCAATCAGGCTGAAGCATAACATAATTATAAAATGTCTTTTATCTACGTATAATTTGACCAATTCTACGGTTCCTCCCGTAATCTCTTATTATTCGATGGCC
>JAQVWU010000345.1 GCA_028709565.1 Eubacteriales bacterium | reverse complement strand
TAATTCGTATTCCTTTTTAGTTAAAGAAATTGACTCTCCGTCCCTTGTAACCTGATATTTATCATTGTCTATGACAAGCATACGTATTGTAATGATATCGCTTTTTTTCATCGCGGGATTATTTGCAACAACTTCATTTGAAGAACGTCTTATGTTAGCTTTAATCCGTGACAGCAGTTCTTTTATCTTAAAGGGTTTGGTGACATAATCGTCCGCACCGATATCGAGGCCGAGAATTTTATCAATTTCCTCTTCCCGTGCGGTTACTATTATTATAGGAGTAGCCATTGTATGTCTGATTTGTCTGCACACTTCAAAACCATCAATTTTCGGAAGCATCAAATCCAGCAAAATCAGGTCATAGTCGCCGTTTAGGGCTTTTTTTACACCTTCATCACCATCATGGGCAATATCAAAAGCATATCCTGCCTGCATCAGATTATAAGCTAAAACCTGAGCGATGCTTTTTTCGTCCTCTATTATAAGTATACGTTTTTTATCTGTTTTTTCAGCCATATGTATATCCATTTCTCCGGCGGATGGTAAATAACCGGTTTTTAGAAAATAATGCGTTTATGTCGTTTCATCAATCGGCACAACGGTAAACCGAGGCATGCCCGCTATATAATTAAAATCCGGGGCAGCGCGATAACCGTATTCGCGTTTGTATGAAAACAGTATCTGACAATTTCATTGGCGCGGATATATTCCTGTGCTTTATTATATATGGAAGTTGCCGATATTTTTTTATCCCGGGGCAGTTCGCTGTTATAAGTGATTATCATATAACCTGCCGATTCAAATGATGAACGGGCGTTCGCGCTTATTGGATTTTCGGCACATAATATACGTGTCTTATACTTGATAGAATTGTATAAAAGGTTATTTGCGCTTATTCCGTTTTCATAATATTCGGAATATGTTTTTTCATTGTTTTTTTCATCGGGAAGTAAAATACCGATTGTGTGGCCTTCAATGGCAATTCGGCGGATAATTGCGGTATTGCCGGCTATCCGGTTTTCTCCGGTTAAAAATAATGCTTTATAGCCATAGCTGCCGAGTATGTCTAAAATTTCAGGCGTATGTTCGCTGTCTATATCGGCGAACACCATAGATATGGTCCTTTCTCCGATCTCATCTCCCGTATCTTCGGAGGAAACGGACTCATCATCCGTTGTAATTAAAGAAGAGGTGTCTTTTTCGGAGGGTTCAATATCGGCGAGAGTCGGATTATATATCAACAGCAATTCATTAAAACTGTTTTTTTCGGATCCGTCAGATATACGCATTGCTGTTTTATTCTTTGTCATTTCAAATCGCAGCCCGAGATAATTGCACACAAGTTCCGCGGGAATATACCTTTCGCCATATAACAAATATGTTGAAGCGGAATAAACATCTCCTTTGGCGGTATATACCGTACTGGTATCGGTATCAAAGGTCATATATTTGTCATCTCCATACATAATCATCACATTATGAAGAAATTTATTGAATTTTATCTCTATGCCGTCAATCTTTTCGAGTATTGTAATAGGTATATAGTCCACCAAAAAAATATTAATCCATTTATATTGTGATTCATTATACCATGGTTCATCATTCACAAACATAGTGTGAACGGTTTCCTCCGCCCCAAAAGAAAGCAGAGAGTTTGCGGAAGTAATAATCAAGAAAACCGTTATGCAGGCGCTTATCAATACCGCCGCTGTTTTTTTTTCCATTCCTGGTTTCCTCCCCGCTCAGATAAGATATTGAACCGTGATTGAACGTGTTTGTTAATGTTTTATCGTATGTAATACGCAACGGCTAGATCGACAACCATACCGTAACTTTTGGTACCTTCTGTCTGACCCTGCGACTTCAAAAAAGTGTCATTCACCGCGGCACTGACCTCGGACGCAACCGATTTGCGGTATTTATCAAAAAAACGGTCGTATGATATCATTTCGTATCTGACTCGAAAATCCATCCTGTCCATCAGTCTGTAATACGCATCCCGGTCCGCGCTGTATAACGCTCGCGAAACGTATTCAAACATATTCAAATAACCGCTGTAACGAATATATTTGTTTTCACTTGCAATACATACAAGGAATGCCATGAAATTTGCTTCGTCTTCCCGCGCTATTCCCCGTTGATGAGACATTTCATGCGCCGCCGTGTATGGCAGCGTGTAATCAGGGAAATTTATATTTATGTTAGCCTCGCCGGTATAATATGTATAAACACCCGATATATGTGTATAGGTCATCGGTTCCGAAAGGAGTATAAATTTTGTGTTTGTTCGCAGCTGAGGAATAAAATCATATTTATTCGCTATCTGTTTATATGAATCGTTGAGGAGACCGTTCATCTCGTTTAAGGTAAACGGCTTAACGGATAATGAACCGTATTTATAATCTATATCCGAAACAAGCTTGTCGATTTCCCCAAGCAGAATTTCCGATGTCTTATATAATTCATCGGCTGAAACATTACGGCGGTCGATACCGAGTTTACTCTCAAGGGTTGAACCTTGATATGATACAGCGAAACCCAGTACAAATATCGAATAAAAAAGTGTCGCTGCCGCCAACAATGTAGTTGTATACCGCACCCCGCTCTCTTTGCTTTTTCTTGATGCCGCTATGCTGCCCGCTATCATAAGAATAAACAAAACAGGCAAAAACATAATAATGGTCTCGGCCAGTGAAAAAGGCAGTATGTTTGTAAATTTGGCTAAAACAGCTCTGACAAACGAGCTTATATAACGGTTAAAAAAGTCCGAAAAGGCCACACTGATATTTGAAATAACATGAACAGAAGCGGAAATCAAAAAAACGCAAAAGATAATTAAAGCAGGCAAAGGACAATATTTGGTTATTTTATTGTATATAGTCTTGATCATTATAATTAATTTCCTGATTTTGTTATGTTGTCTGTTAGTGCTCGTATTTCCGGTGCAGGCGCTGCCCGCAGCGTCATCTGTTTCCCGGTTGAAGGATGTGTGAATTTTAACATTCGGGCGTGCAGCGCGTGATGAATCAAATCCCCTTCGTTTCCGGCGCCGTACAGATAATCTCCGACCAGCGGATGTCCTATATGAGCAAAATGTACTCTTATCTGATGTGTGCGGCCGGTGGTCGTTGTAACATCGGCAACAGTATATTTATCGGTAACTGTAATTGTTTTATAGGCTGTGTGCGCAAACATTCCCCCCTCATCCGAATCGGCACATACCTCCCTGAGGATAATACTGCCGTTTTTGCGTCTGATATGTGTTTTGATTTCGCCGCTGTCGGACGGCAGTTTTCCGACGGCAACGGCCAGATATGTTTTTTCAATATCTCCGCACATCATCTGACGTGATAATTTACAGGCGATGAGTTGGTTTTTAGCTACCAGCACAATACCTCCCGTATCGCGGTCAAGCCGGTTAACCGCGCGGAAGACGAAAGGAATACCCAAAGCTTTATAATAATAAGCCAGCGCGTTGGCAAGACTGTCCGCGGGGTGACCCAAAGAGGGATGTGTAGGCATCGCGGATGGTTTG
>JAQVWU010000344.1 GCA_028709565.1 Eubacteriales bacterium | reverse complement strand
GACATTGATAATGTGCACAGCGTTTATTTTTTCGCTCAAAAGTCTTTCCGGATTTTATCCTGCTTTGTATTTACCGGGCAGCCCGCGCAGTCTCCCCGGGCAGAGCAGCCGGCGCAGCCGCTGTTTCTGCGTTTTATCATATAGAACACGACAGCCGCAAGCAGCACCAATACCGACGCTATAATGGCAATATCGCCTCCGCTCAGACCCGGATGCGCGTCGAGGAAGAGCAGCGATTGGTATACCGCCAGGGAAACGACCCACGCGACACCGCACTGGGCCGCCACAACGCCCAGGGTTTTGAGTCCCGAACCCAGTTCGCGCCTGATTGCGGCGATGGCGGCGATACAGGGGGTATATAACAGTATAAAGACGAGAAAACTGACGGCAGACTGGGTGGTGAACATGCCGGATATGGGCTGACCCATATTTACCACGCCCAGGGTGCTGACCACCGCTTCCTTGGCTGACAAACCGGCGATAACCGCAGCCGAAGCGCGCCAGCCGCCGAAGCCCAGCGGCGCGAATATGGGGGCAATCAGCCGGCCCGCCGACGCCAGCAGACTCAGGGAGTTGTCGTCCACGACATTGAGCCGCGCGTCAAAGGTCATGAGGAACCATATGACAATCGCCGCGGCGAAGATGACGGTGAAGGCCCGCTGTAAAAAGTCCTTTGCCTTATCCCACACCAGCAGTAATACGCTTTTGGCCGAGGGGAGCCGGTAGTTGGGCAGCTCCATGACAAAGGGGATGGGGTTGCCCCGGAACAGGGTCCTGTTTGTTATCAGCGCCACGATGATGCCCACCGCGATGCCGGTCAGATACAGCAGGAACATAACCATGCCGCGCCGGTCGGGAAAGAAAACCGAGGCGAACACGGCGTAGATGGGTATCTTGGCCGAGCAGCTCATATACGGGGTCAGAATAATGGTCATCCTTCGGTCCCGCTCCGAGGACAGGGTGCGGGTGGCCATAATCGCCGGAACCGAACAGCCGAACCCGATGAGCATGGGTACGATACTGCGGCCGGACAGGCCGATCTTGCGCAATAGTTTATCCATGATAAAGGCTATGCGCGCCATATATCCTGTATCCTCAAGGATTGACAGGAAGAAAAAGAGTACCACTATTATGGGCAGAAAGCTCAGCACGCTGCCCACGCCGCCGAATATACCGTCGATAATCAGACTGCGCACGACCGGATTGATGCCGCCGGCATCCAGCGCTGCGCCGATGACACCGGTAAGGGCGTCAATCCCCGCCGCCATGACATCGGTCAAAAAGGCGCCGAACACATTGAAGGTCAGGGCGAATATAGCCGCCATGATAAGCATAAAGATGGGAATGGCCAGATATTTATGGGTCAGTATGCCGTCTATTTTTACACTGCGCAGGTATTCCCTGCTTGCGCTGCTCTTTTTCACCGTCTGCGCGCAGACACCCTCGATAAAGGCATAGCGCATGTCGGCGATGGCGGCGTTTCTGTCCATGCCGCGCTCGCTTTCCATCTCGACAACGCTGTGCCCGATGAGCTCGAGCTCGTTGCGGTTGATATCCAGCCGGCATTCCATGTCTTCGTCCCCCTCGATGAGCTTTACCGCGGCAAACCGCCTGAAAACCCCCGCCCTCTCGGCGTGGTCCTCAATGAGGTGCATGACGGCGTGTATGCACCGGTGGACCGGCCCCTGTCCGCAGAAATCATGCACACGGGGGCGGATGTCATTTTCGGCGGTATATACCAGCGTGCCGATGAGTTCGTCAATGCCCTCGTTTTTGGCGGCGCTGACAGGTACGACGGGTATGCCCAGCCTGTCCGACATAGCTATAACGTCAATGCTGCCGTTATTGCCCCGCACCTCGTCCATCATGTTCAGGGCCAGCACCATGGGGATGTTGAGTTCGATGAGCTGGAGGGTGAGGTACAGATTCCGCTCGATATTGGTGGCGTCGGCGATGTTGATTATGGCGTCAGGCTTTTCGTTGAGGATGAAATCCCGGGTCAGCACCTCCTCGGCCGAAAAGGGGCGCAGCGAATATATGCCGGGCAGGTCGACCACCGTGCAGTCGGGATGAGACCTGATTATACCGGATTTGCGCGCGACGGTTACCCCCGGGAAATTGCCTACATGCTGATTGGAACCGGTCAGCTGATTGAACAGCGTGGTCTTCCCGCAGTTCTGATTGCCCGCCAACGCAAAAATCATTGCTTTACCTCGACCGGCAGCACGCTGATCTTTCCGGCGTCCTCCAGCCGCAGAGTCAGTTCGTATCCGCGGATATGTATCTCTATGGGGTCCCCCATCGGAGCCACCTTGCGCACGGTCACCGGCGTTTTCGGTATGACCCCCATGTCCAGCAGCCTCAGCCGCAGCTGCCCCTCCCCGCCGACCTCGGTAATGACCGCCTTTTTGCCCACGGGCAGTTTGTCAAGGGTTATTTTTTTATCTTCAGGTGTCCTCATACAGCCGTTTTCCTTCTTTCCGTTTCCGCAGTATTGCTGTCCGAAGTATTGTCGGTTTGGCAACACTAACTCACATATAGGTTAGCACTGCCTAACCCGTTTGTCAACGGTTGTTTCGGACGCGCAGTAAATGTTACATTTATGTTACATTTAATTAAAAATCCAAACACAACTGAATGGAAAATATAATTAATTTCTAAAAAATCGATAATTTTTATTGTAATATATTGCTGAAAACGGTCATATCAGGTTATACTTATAACAAGTTATAGATGTTTTATATATCATGGTGATAATTTGAACTTTAAAACAATACTGCTCGTATGTATCGGCTTTATATGCCTCGCCGCCGGAGCGATCGGTCTGATTCTGCCGGTGTGGCCGGCAACCCCCTTTGTATTGCTCTCGGCGGCCTGATTTTCCTCGACCCCCCGTATCAGGTCCCGGATTATGAAGATACCCTTCTTCAGCGAGCATATAGAAAACTACACACGCCGCACGGGTCTGCGGCGCAAAACGCTGCTGTTAAGCCTGGGCTGGCTGTGGGGCATGCTGCTGATATCGATGTTTTTTATCGGCAGCGGGCGGATTATACTGCTGCTGTCCTGCGTCGGCGCGGCGGTGACCTGTCACCTGCTATGGATAGCCAGGGGCAGAAAGAGAGACGGCGGCACATGAAGCGCTAAAGCCGTAAATATAAAAGCCGCCCGGAATTGGCGCCGGGCGGCTTTATTATTCGGTTATCTCATATACGGTCCGCTCTTTCCCCGCGGGCTTCTTCCGGCGCTATATCCGCGGGGAGAATGCCAAACAGGGATTTTGCCAGTTATACTCTGTCCCGGTTAGGATTGGCGAGTTTTGCCACCACTTTGCCATTGGAGGTAATAAAGACATCCTGGGTCTGCGCAAGCAGCAGATATTTGCTGAGATTGGATTTCAATTCGGCTTCCATACGCGTCGAGAATCTTTTCATAATATTTCATGGCTGCCGGTTCCATGGACGCCAGTGTCGAGGCGACCTGACCGCCGGAGGCCTTGAGGCGGCGGCACAGCACCCAGGAGTATTCGTTGGGGTCAA
>JAQVWU010000343.1 GCA_028709565.1 Eubacteriales bacterium | reverse complement strand
AAATATATACCCCCCTCGATGCTGTTGCCGGTGATAAGGGTGCGGCAGCCCGACCGGTTCAGGCTGTCCTCGCGGAAGTATATCCCGTGTCCCCCGTTGGCGCCCACACGGTTATTGCGGACAATCACGTCGGTGTCCCGGTGACCTATGGAGATGCCGTGTCTGCCGTTGCCCTCAAAGACACAGTCCTCGCATAAACTGTAGCTGACCCGCAGGCAATAGAATATGCCGTCTCCGCCGTTGTCCCGGCATTGGATTCCCCGCATGACCGTGCCCACCGAACCGCTGCCCGGGTGCAGGCCCGAGCCGGTATTCGCGATACAGAGACAGTTTTCAATCAGCGTATTCCTGCACTGCTGGAAGCTGATGGCGTCGCCGTTGTAATCTTTGACGGTGATATCCCGCAGCGTTATATTGTGGGCCTGCAGCAGAAAGATGCCGCCGCCCCTGCAGCTGTCCAGATATGCGTTTTCGCCGGCGTTTCCGTCAATGACCAGATTGCTCACCGAAACGTTTTCGAGATGATATCCGCTGATGACCGGGCAGACCGAAACCACCCTGCCGTCCCGCCACGGACGGTAGTCGTGATTGAGCATCCTGTTCAGAATGAGCTCGCTGCCGTGTTTGCCGGTGACGGTCGCCACGGTATTATAAAATCCGCCGGCGTCCCGGTCGGTCACGCAGACCCCGGTTCCGACCGCGAATTTGTCCGGTTCGGCCACCGAGACGTCATAATGACCGTAACCGAGATAGTAGATGAGCGGGGAGGAGACGCAGGGCGTTTTACGGAGCACCGTGTCGCTGCCGCTGCCCTCGATACTGACCCCGGAGCGCAGATGCAGCGAGTCGCCCATGATATATACGCCGGGGGGAATCTTAACCGTCCCTCCCCCCGCCGCGGCAAGGCGGTCAACGGCAGTCTGTATGGATGCGTTGGTATTGCCGGTTACTGTTATAAAACCGGACATAAAATCCCTCCTATTATGTTCTTGTTCTAAATATTCTGAATATTCTGATTCTTGACAAGTCCTGCATATTGTCATATAATTATTAAAACATGCTTAAAACCGAAAGGTAACTTAAAATGCTCAAACGCTTCGTGGCTTATTACAGAAACCATATGAAGATATTTATTCTTGATATGCTGGCCTCGCTGATGATATCGGTCATCGGCCTGTGCTATCCCATCCTCACCCGTAAAATGCTCAACGAGCTCATCCCCAACCGGCAGATCAGGCTGCTCTTCGGCGCCGGCGCGCTGCTGCTGCTTATCTATCTTATACGCATGCTGCTGCGCTATTTTGTGGATTTTTACGGCCACACCGTCGGGGTATACATGCAGAGCGAGATGCGCAGGGATATGTTTGAAAAGCTGGAAACACTGCCCTTTTCCTATTATGACGACAATGAAACGGGCAAGATAATGTCGCGTATGACCAACGACCTGATGAATGTCAGCGAACTGGCCCATCACGGTCCGGAGACGCTGCTCATATCCGGCATTATGGTCATCGGCTCCACTGTCTATCTCTCGACCATTGACCCGCTGCTCACGCTGATTATTATATGCTGCGTCCCCTTTTTGGTGGCGGTGTCCATACCCCTGCGCAAAAGGATGAGCGCAGCCTTTACCGAATCCAGACTGAATATCGCCGAGATAAACAGTTCGCTGGAATCCTCCATCTCGGGTATACGGGTGACCAAGGCCTTTACCAACGAGAAAAAAGAGGAGGAAAAATTCGCCAAAAGCAATTCGGCCTTTGTCTCCTCCAGGCTCAAAGCCTATAAAGCCATGGCTCAGTTCTTCTGCTCGACCTCTTTTATCATCGATGTCTTCAACGTCATAATCCTCGTGGCGGGGGGCGCCTTTATCTATTACGGGCGCATAAACGCCGGCGATTACGCTACGTTTATTATATCGGTCAACCTGTTCATCGGTCCGGTGTCCAGTCTGATAAACTTTATCGAGCAGTTCCAGGACGGCGTAACCGGATTCAAACGATTCATTGAGGTTATGGACGAGGAGCCGGAAAAGGACAAATCCGGCGCCGTTGATATCGGGAGGACCGAAGGGAAGATTGAATTCAGGGGCGTTTCCTTTGCCTATGACGAAACCAAAGGGGTGCTCAACAACATAGACCTGACCGTGGAGCCGGGGCGCAAGATTGCCCTGGTGGGCCCCTCCGGGGGCGGCAAAACCACCATATGCCACCTGATTCCGCGCTTCTACAAGGTGAGCGAGGGGACCATTTTGCTGGACGGCACCGATATCGACGATATCACCTACAGATCGCTGCGGCAGAATATCGGCATCGTACAGCAGGATGTGTTCCTGTTCAACGGCACCATCCGGGAGAACATATTGTACGGCAGGCTGGACGCCACCGAAGAGGAGATGATATTGGCCGCCAAACGGGCCAACATCCACGATTATGTCATGACCCTTGTCAACGGATACGAAACCGAGATAGGGGAAAGGGGGGTGCGGCTGTCGGGCGGACAGAAACAGCGGCTGTCCATTGCCCGCTTTTTCCTCAAGGACCCGGCGGTGCTGATATTGGACGAGGCCACCAGCGCCCTGGACAACGCCACCGAAATACTCATACAGCAGTCGCTGGACGAGCTGTGCAGCGGGCGGACCACATTTATCGTAGCCCACCGGCTGTCCACCATCCGCAGCGCCGATGAAATCGCCGTCATATCCGAGGGCAATATCATCGAGCGGGGCACTCATGAGGAGCTCATGGAGGCGGGCGGTTTATATAAAGATTTGTATACGCTCCAGTTCAGGACCGAATCCCACGCCGACCTGCTGGCCTGACATAAAAAATAATGCCGATTCGGAGGACAGATATGACACCGTCAGACCGCGTATATTCCGTTTTACTGCATCACAGCTATCCGGAAAAGTTCCCTTTACCGTTTACGAATGCATGCTCGAGGGGTTTGAGTATGAGGAGGAAATAACCGGCATGGGGGTTTGTATCGTCAAACGGACAAGCTCCGCGAGGATAGACTATGCCGATGTGCGCTGGTCGTCGCGCCCTGTCATAAAGGACGGCATAAATCTCAACTTAAATACCGTATCCACCCCCGCGGGCGATCTGACCTCGCTGACCCAGCCGGCGGGATTCACCGCCTGGACCCGGGAGCACATGTTCAAATCGCCGGACGACTATAAAAAGTTTGCATATTTATACGGCAGCATGCGCATAACCGAAAATTACGGCACTCTGTCCGGGCTGGTGACGCTGGACAGGGAACATCCGAACTATGTGGTGCGGGACGATATCGGTCTTGAACCCATGCAGCGCATTATCAGCGATTTCGGCACCGCCGCCTTCTGCATCGAGTGGATGGACAACCGGGACGAAATACTCAGGCTGTATGATATCCTGCGGGAAAAGATGGCGCAAATCTATCCTATAGTCGCCGAATCGCCCTTCAGGTTCAGCAATTACGGGGGCAATGTCACCCCGGAGGTTATCGGCAGAAGGGTTTTCGAGCAATACTATCTGCCCGTTTACGCCGAAGCCTGCGAGGTCTTCCACAAAGCGG
>JAQVWU010000342.1 GCA_028709565.1 Eubacteriales bacterium | reverse complement strand
GGATTCGCCCTGGGCGGGCACCTTCAGAAGATGGCACCGGGAAGGTCTGCCGAACAATATCGACTGGACCGAATATTTCGACATCGACAAGACCGCGAGTATCGGCTGCGATATTTCGCCGAGATATGAACACCGTGTCATCGAAGAGACCGAAGATTATGTGATTTACACAACCGCCTGGGGCGCGACCCAGAAAAGCTTTAAAAAAGAAGATTCCTCCCCCGAATTCATCGACTTTAAAGTCAATACATCCGAAGCCTGGCTTGACGCAAAGCGCCGCATGGCCGACGGCGACAACCGTATAAACTGGGATCATCTTAAAGCGCATTATCCGCAGTGGGTTGCCGACGGCAGATGGATTTCTGCCGGATTCTGGTTCGGATTTGACGTGGCGCATTCATGGATGACCGGGACCGAAACGCTGCTGGTTGCCATGCATGAGGAACCCGAATGGGTCAGGGATATCTTTGATACATATCTTGACATGTGCATCGCGCAGTTTGTCAAAATCTGGGACGCGGGATACAGATTCGACTGTATCTCCTGGCCCGACGACATGGGCTATAAGAACACAACGTTCTTTTCGAACGAAATGTACCGCGAACTGCTCAAGCCGGCGCAAAAGCGTGCCGTCGACTGGGCACACAACAAGGGCATATATGCCCATCTTCATTCATGCGGCGACATTATGTCCAGGGTCGGGGATCTGGTCGAAATCGGAATCGACGCGCTCAACCCCCTTGAGGTCAAGGCGGGAATGGACCCCGTCGCCCTGAAAAGGCAATACGGTGATGTGCTCACACTGCACGGGGGCATAAACGCGGTTTTATGGGATGACAAAGAGGCGATTCTTACGGAAATAAACAGAATTGTACCGATATTAAAAGAAAACGGGGGATACATATTTTCCTCGGATCACTCGATTCCGAACACCGTCAGTCTTGACAATTTTACAGCCATAGTAAACGAGATAAAAAAGACAGGCAGTTATTGAGCCGATATAGCAAATTATATATTAATACAGCGCCAAATTCAAGAGCCTAAGCATATAAAACAAAAAACCCGTCCGCCGAATAAACAAAAACAACAAGATAAAAGATAAAAGGAGAAGGATATGTTTAAGCGAATATATTCACTGATTGTCTGTATCCTGATTGCCGCGGGCATGCTTGCCGCGTGTTCCGAGGCGGAAACCGGTATACAGACAAGCGAGACCGAGGCCGTGGTTACCGAGTCGGCAAAAATCCTGCCGGACCTGCCCGCAACCGATTTTAACGGCGAGGAATGCAGAATCCTTGTGCCAGAACCGGGCGGGGGCGACTGGGAGGACTGGGGGTCGCGGGACATGATCGCGGAGGAACAGACCGGAGAGACGATAAACGACGCGGTTTACAGCAGAAACCTCCACGTCGAGGACACCTATAAAGTGCAGATAAAGGGAATCATGCAATCCGGCCTTGCCGCCGCCACTTCCAGGATGGTGTTAGCCGGAACCGACGATTATCATATTGTCACCGACTATATAAAGAGTATGATTTCCTCGATAACCAGCGGATATCTGGCGAATCTCAATACCGTGGAGCACATGGACCTGTCCCAACCCTGGTACGATCAGCAGTGCGTGACGGAAAACTCCATCATGGGCAAGACCTATTTTATCACCGGCGATATGATTCTCATCGACGACGACGCAACCGCGGCGCTGCTTTTCAACAAAAAGCTGCTCGCCGACTACAACCTCGCCAACCCCTATGATTACGTGCACAAAAACGAGTGGACATATGAAAACTTCGCTTCCATGTGGCTTGACGTGGGGAGTGATATCAACGGCGACGGCAAAATCGACGTTGACGACCAGTTCGGTCTCATCTGGCAGAACGACGCGACCATCGCATTCTTCCACGCGCTGGGCGCCCGTATCGCCACCCTTGACGCCGAAGGGGTGCCGGAATATACACTGGGCAGCGAGGCATCCTTGAATGCCTTTGAGGCGATTGCGAAATATCTGTACAATACCGATCTTGTCATAAACTGCCACGATTACAGTTCTACATACACAAACATATATCATATGCTGCAGGATCCCATCTTCACCGAGAACCGCGCGCTGTTCAACTGGGTGCGCATGCGGGTTGTGGAAAACTACCGCAATATGGAGGCGGATTTCGGTATTATACCCATGCCGAAACTGGACGCGGGGCAGGAATCCTATTATCATACCGTGAATTCGAACACATGCAATACCATTGAGATTCCCAACTCGGCGGGTATTGACCCCGGCTTCTCGGGTTTCATCATCGAGGCAATGAGCGCCGAATCCACCTACACGCTCAAAGAAGCCTATTATGAGATAAACCTCGGAACGAAAATAACCCGCGACGAGGAAAGCAAGGAAATGCTGGATATAATCTTCTCGACAAGGGTATATGACACCGGTGAAATATACAACTGGGGAGGGGTCTCCGACGCGGTCCGCAATATAATGCAGCAGAAACGCGATACCTTCGCTTCGCTTGTTTCACAATATGAAAAGAGTGTTGCTAAAAATCTCGAAAAATTTGTCTCCAACTGGGAGGAGCTGGAGTAAATATAAATAAATAAAATCATTATACGAGGAGTATAAAAAAACATGACAAAACAATTATTATGCCTGATGCTTGTGTGCTGCCTGCTGCTTCCCTTTGCGGCCTGCTCGGACAACACGGCGGCGCCGGGCGGCGACAACAATGGTACCGATACCGCCCAAACCGATACCGAACCGGGTGATACCCGCGTTTACCCCGACCTGCCCGATTATGACGCACAGGGTGCCACGGTCAACATAGTCAATATCGATTATATTATTCCCATCTGGGCGCAGCGGGACATCTGGGCTGAGGAGATAAACGGTGAGATAATAAACGACGCCGTCTTTCAACGCAACAGCACCATACAGGAAAAATACAATCTGTCCATCGTCTCACAACCTGAACTGGACCAGGCGGCGGTAATAAACCAGGCCAATGCCGCAGCCGACGGCAGCGTCGACCTGGCGACCGTCTCGCTGAAAACATTCGCGTCCCTGGCCGGCGCGGGCGCCCTGGTTGAGTTGACCTCGGTGCCTCATATCAATCTGGATATGCCCTGGTATGACCCCAGCTCGGTGGAGTACCTGTCCATTGCCAACAAGCTCTACGGCGTGTGCTCCGACTATACCATCATGGACAATGACGCCACCACCGCCATGGTGTTCAACAAAAAGCTGCTGGACGATTTTAATCTGGAGAACCCCTACGATCTGGCCAATACGGGGGCATGGACGCTGAACAAACTTATCGAAATGTCGGCCAACATCTCATCGGATATTAACGGCGACGGGGTCATGGACGACAACGACCGTTACGGTCTGCTCTATCAGCGGGATACCATGTCCAGCTTTTACAACGGCTGCGGCGGCATTATCGCGGCAAAGGACGAGGATGACCTGCCGGTGATGTTTATACAGACCGAGGAGTCCATGGCCATTCTGGACCGGCTGTATGACTATCTGTATGATGAAGAGGTCTGCTTCCATGTGATGAAATT
>JAQVWU010000341.1 GCA_028709565.1 Eubacteriales bacterium | reverse complement strand
TGGGGTTATGTCAATGTACAACCTCGGCGGTGACGGTGTTCAACTTCGCCGGAATTACTGTTCAACCTCAGCGGTGAAGGTGTTCAATTAAAAACGGTCACGCTGTCCTCAGCGGGCGGTATATGCAGCCTGGGGGGAGGACATTATTTTGTTGATGCGGATGAAGTATCGGATATCGTCGGGGGTGCCGCGTTTGCAGCAGATTCCGAAATAGGATTTCATTATTCGTCCGGACCACACGAGATCGGGGCGGACTGCGTTCGCGAACAGGGGCTGTCCGTTGCTGTCCTTCACACCGGCCGCGCGGATGTCGCTTATGACCTCGTCCCGCAGCAGGTTTAGATCATAAACCCCGGGTTCAATAATATACGGATCCCGGTTGTCATAATATTCGATTTTGGCTTTCTCTTCTTTATTGTCGCTTATTATGCCGTTTACGGTCCGGACAAAATCATCGGGATTCCTGTACAGGTCGCGCAGAATGGGGTTGTCCGCGTGTTTGGCGCGCAGCCAGGCGTTGGCTTTGCGGCTCTGTTCAAGAAAGTTGCCGCCGAAGTCCTGCGTACCGAGCTCCCCGGCTATCTGATACGGGTCGAGGGCGTCGCGCTGTTCAAAGGTATAGAACAGCGGTATCTGACCGGCGGCTTTGGCGTATTCGATAAACAGGGTCAGGTCGGTTTCGTCGGGCGGCCATGTTTGTTCGGTCAGGGTTTCATCCGAAAAGTAAGACGGACTGCCGATATAGAACGCGGCTGTTTGGTCCGGGCGGCCCTTGGTCTCAATGTCCCTTTCCAGGCGTTTATAACCATAAAGCTGATGGTCATACACCAGGATGACGCGTTCCATGCCCTCATCGTCGGGGATGGTGTACCAGCCTACGGGTACCACGTCATTATGGGTGTTATGCATGAGATTATCCCGCATGGCGCCGTAGATGCGGATATACACCTCGGGGGGAATATGTACGCGTTCGGCGGGTTCTGCCGGAGTCTTCACGGGTTTTATGTCGGCGCCGCAGAAGGGGCATACGATATCTTCGTCGGCATTCCGGCGACTGCCGCATTGGGGACAGGTTACGAACCGCTCTCCCTCGATAATGCCGCCCCAGTCGGTCTCGATTCCCTCCCACATATCGTGAAAGTCAACGATATACGCGAACTTTGTGCCCTTTGATTTGACCCCCCGCAGGGCGCGCCCCGCCATCTGCATCTTCAAAGACGCGCTTTGCGTGAAGCGGGTAAGAAAACAGGTCTGAATGTTGGGCGAATCAAAGCCCTCGGTGAGCATCCGGACGTTGATTAGAATGGGGAACTCGTCGTTTTTAAAAGCGGCTATGTTTATGTCCGCCTGCTTCTTCTCGTCCGAGATGGCGTACCGGCACCGGTCATTTGAAATGCCCGCGCCGGCGAAGGCCTGCTGAAGCGTCCGGCAATGCAGTTGGTTTACCGCGAAAATCACCGTTTTGCCGTATTTTTCGCGGTTTTTCATATATTCATCGACGATTATCCGGTTGCGCCGGGAAGAGTCCGCGACCTTTTGCTTGACCTTTTCGGACAGCTCGCCGAACCGCTCGAGGTGTTTTCTGTCGGCGTCGGTGAAATCAAACTCGACTTCTCCGTTTATCTGCGTTTCTACCCTGCGGTAGACGGGATTGGCCAGGGCTCCCCGTTTGATCAGGTCCTTGAGCGTAACCTCGTAAATAAATCCCCGCGGCGTGCCGATGCGGTTTTTGACGTTGTCGCTTATGCTGAACAGCTGCTGAAAGCGGCGCTTTTCCGCTTCAACCATGCGGGTTGGGGTGGCCGTCATGCCCAGGAGCATGTAATCGGGGTTATATTGCTCCAGGCGTTTGAGTACGAGCCGGTATGAATCTGAGGAGGCGTGGTGCGCTTCGTCGATAACCACTGCCAGCCGGCTGCGGCCCTTGCCCTTTGTAATAAGTCCCAGGTATTTCAGTCCGTTTTTGTTTGCGAGGGACTGTATGCAGCCTACGATTATGTCCGCCCCGACGGCCTGGGATATACCGGAGTCCGAAGAGGACACGGGAACGATTCTGATTTTATCAAAACCGTAATTCTTTAGGACCGGGCTCATTTCCACAAGGGTTTCGCAGGCCTGTCTGACGAGTTCCTGCCGATGGACCAGCCAGATGAGCTGATATCCGGCGCCCACCGCCTTGTCCAGCAGCCATGATACAGACGTAAAGGTCTTCCCGCTTCCGGTAGGCATAACCAGCACGCCGCTGCGGTATTTGGTCGGGGTATTCCGGTCGGGGGCGTAATACGCGTCAAGCCGCGCGATGGCTTCGCGCTGATAATCATAGGGATCGATATCCCGCGGTGTTGATTTTGTTAAGTCTATTTTCGCGCCCGGCATTTATGACACCTCATTTCGACATCATTTTTTACAGGATAACATAAAATAACAAAAAAACCAATTGGCTTTTGTTCTTTTTACACATTCAATACCCGAATCTCGGCGCACGCCGGTCTCTGCAACTCGCAGATGTGGGTACAGAGAGAACATTTATATATGCATTAACATGCTAAACGGGATTTTTCGGTTTTTCTTTATAATTCGACCCGTATTATTGACATACCGCGCGCGGGCATATATAATGAAGATATTATCAGGTTAATACTGAGAAGCTGAGGAGGAAACATGGACAAATACGGGCTGACCGACCGTCCGAAGGAAGAGTTGACAGCAATTATCGAAAAGCTGATGGGACAGCTGAAATATGAAGAACGGATAGAGTTTCTTGCGCAATGGATAAGCCCGCAGGCTGCGCTGGACGAAGCGGGCGAGGGGGACGGCGTTCGTTTTTTGGAAAAGGTCAGGGCCTTTTGCGACAAATGCGCGGACGGCGAATATTATCACGGCTATGACGAAGATTATTACGGCGATGAAGATTATTATTCCAGCTATAACAACTATGACTCACAATATAAAAAATACAAAAATAACAAATATTATGATGAAGACGAGGATGACTACGGTGATTTCAACGCGACATCAAAGGAATGGGCCAATCAGTTTGTCTCGTTTTTTAAGCTTGCGGTAATCTATTCGAAGAACAGGGATTATGCCACGGCGTTCACTGCTTTCGCGGCGCTGACAGACTGCATTTACCGGACCGCATCTGATGAAGAGATTTTCGGAACGAATAATCCGACCTATTATATAAAGACCGACTGGGATGAACTGTTCGCAGAATATTTTGTGTCCATGAAAAACATGCTGCCGGATGCCGGGCAGCGGGCGGACTCGGCGATTGAAATCTGGACCAGGTTCCCGGAATACTGCGGCGATTTGGTCATGAATGCCTTTGATGAAATCGCCTGCGCGGAACAGGCCATCCGTTCGCGTATTGCCGGTCTGACCGATGAATGGTTTGCCCAGCACAGTTTATATGAATTGCTGACGCGCTTTTACGTCAGGTTTGGTCTTGAATTTGATGAAGTTGAGACGGCGAAAAGTATGGTGCGGTATAATCCCATTTTTAAAAGTGAACTGGTCCGGGGGTATATGAACCGCGGTATGTGGGATGAAGCGATTCTGACAATCGGCGAGGCC
>JAQVWU010000340.1 GCA_028709565.1 Eubacteriales bacterium | reverse complement strand
CGAGGCGTAATTCTCTGTTTTGCCTATGGCGTAGTATATGTCCAGCCCGGCGGCGTTCATAAACATGTAGCAGAAATCGCAGTATGTATTCTCGAAAATCAGATCGAGCATGACATTGGAATCGTCGTCACGGGAATATTTGCGCATGAGGGCGATGTCATAATACGCAGGGAGTACCCTGCGGTAGGTTTCTGCGTTCAGCGCTTCCAAAATCATAGCCGACATATCCTTGTCCCGCACCACAAAGGGTATGCCCGCCACCTCGCTTATCACAGGGGTGATATATTCCTCCTGAGCTTCGTCGAATTTGGGGGTCGGCAGAATACCGTATTGCTCCATTTCACGCAGTTCGCTCTTTTCGGAAAACTCCAGCCGGTGTATCATAAACAGCGCGTGATTGGCCGCAAAGGCGTTCCTCATGTCGGAATATACATCTACAACCGGTTTTAAATCGTAACCGTCGAGAAAACCGTCCGACTTATACATATTATATAAAAAATCGTTTATTTTAATAATACGTTGGTCGGCGCCGGTCAGGGTCACTCCGCCTTCAGCGTCACGCCGGCTGTATGAATAACCCATAGAGCTCACAAGGGTCGCCATATAATCCCAGGTTGAAAGCAGGCCTATTGTGTCCCTTTCATCATATATGCCGTCACCGTTGAGGTCGGCGGTCACCATACGGGTCATCTCAAACAGGTTTTCCACCGTCCACCGTCCGCCGTCCACCGTTTCATATGGACTCTCCAGATTGTAATCGGCGACAATCTGTTTGTTGAAGAAGGTGACAACCGCCCAGGACACCGACATCATGCCCCAATAGCCCGCCGCCAGATAGAGCTTGCCGAACAATTCCAGCTCATCGTTTACATAGGTGTGCCACCACGGTCTGCCAGGGTCGATATAGGGCAGTGATTTGAGATCGCTCAACAGGTTATCGGCGACGCGCAGTGTCACATAGGAAACGCTGCCCGCCATGAGGTCATAGTCGCCGCCGCCCCCCAACACGCTGCCCGACAGGGCTGTTCTCACCGAATCCAGACCGGCGCTGTATCCGTTGAATATCCTGTAATCCAGTTTTACGTTAAAGCGTTCCTCAACAGTCGTGTTGCGGGCATAAACCGCATCGTCCACCACCTCACCCGTCTGTTCGCTCACATAAAAATGCTGCCACTGTTCGGCGGCCGTCAGTATTACAAGGTCCGTCCCCTCATAATCGGCGCCGGGCAGATTATCGCTGAGCGGGTCTTCGGTTTCCGGAATTGCCATAATATCGGTTATATCCGGATTTATCTGACTGTCCGGTCTCTCCGTTCCGCCGCCGCAGGATGACAGGGAAATAAGCAGACAGACAACCAGACCGATGCCGGTTATCCTTGTGTGTCCGGTGAAAATATTCATACAGATTTTCCCTTTCGATTCCCTTTCGATATGTTTGGATTTTATATGGTGGTTCGGTTTTTTATTTTTTCAATCATATTATAGCTTATCGACCCCGATAAGTAAACAATTAAATGATATTTTTCCGTATATTTCCGTATATTTGAATAAAATCGTGTCCTTTTAATTAAAAGCAACGATAACCCTTGCCCTTCAGGTTGACAAAAAGTATTATTCCGTTTAAAATATAAGAATCTGTAATACAAAACCGGGCTGACAGAAAGGATTGGTTTATTTTTGAGCTTACTGGCCGAAAAATTTAAAGAGGTTCTATACTCCGTATTACCCATAACGGCAATTGTAATCCTGCTTCATTTCACCCTGACCCCGATGGCTACACCCATATTCGTTCGGTTTTTAATCGGCGCGGCGCTGGTTATTCTGGGTCTGACAGTCTTTTTAGCCGGCGTCGATACCGGCATCACCCCCATAGGACAACTCATGGGATCGTCTATGGCAAAATCCAATAAAATCCTTGTGGTAATCGCCGGCGGTCTGCTGCTCGGATTCGTCATCTCCATCGCCGAACCCGACCTGCATATACTTGCCGATCAGGTGGATACCGTCACATCGGGCATCATTCCCAAAGGCATCATTGTAGTCGCCGTTTCGCTGGGTATCTCCGTCATGATGACTATAGGTCTGGTAAGAATCATAAAAAACTTCCCTCTCAACAGGCTGCTTACGATTATATATATTGTAATATTTATCCTGGCACTCTTCACCACACCCGAGTTCCTCGCCATCGCCTTTGACGCTTCGGGAGCGACCACGGGGGCATTGACCGTGCCCTTTATGCTGGGGCTGGCTACAGGTGTGTCCATGCTGAAAAAGGACAGCCGGCAGTCGGAAGAGGACAGTTTCGGGCTGGTAGGTATAACCTCTTCGGGAGCGATACTGGCTGTCATGGTTATGAACCTTATAATGAGACCGGGTGAGATCGCCGGAAGTCTCGGAAACGGCGCGGCAGCCGGTGAATCGATATTCACCCCCTTTCTCAGGGAATTCCCGATTGTCGCATTTGAGATAGCGATTGCGCTGCTGCCCATTCTGCTATTGTTCCTGATCTTTCAAAGAAGAACCTTCAAACAGTCAAAATCGGCGGTGCGCAAGATTCTGTTCGGCATGCTCTTTACCTTTATCGGGCTTGTAATATTTCTGGTAGGGGTCAACGCCGGCTTTATGGAAGTCGGCAGCGTTGTCGGACACGATCTCGCTTTGCTGGACAATAAGGTTTTTGTTATCGCGGTGGGTTTTTTACTGGGCATGGTCACCATTCTGGCCGAACCGGCGGTCTATGTGCTTACCCATCAGATAGAAGAGGTCACCAGCGGCTATGTAAAACGCATGATTGTCATGGTTGCGCTGTGTATCGGGGTTGCCCTGTCCGTGGCGCTGTCGGTGGTGAGGATTCTGGTGCCCTCGCTGCAGCTGTGGCATTACCTGCTGCCCGGATATATCATATCGATACTGATGAGCTTTTTCGTTCCCAACCTGTTCGTGGGCATCGCTTTTGACTCGGGGGGTGTGGCGTCCGGACCGATGACCGCGACCTTCATTCTGGCATATACCCAGGGGGTTGCCGAAGCGACCGAAGGCGCCAATGTAATGGTAGACGGATTCGGAGTTATCGCAATGGTCGCCATGGCACCGCTCATTGCCCTCCAGATCCTGGGTCTGATATTCAAGCTCAAATCAAGGAAGAGCAGGAGAAAGGTAGGAATTGCTGCCAATGAATAATATAAACACAAACGATATAGATATAAATGTTGTGAATAAGTTAAACGAATCGGGAGAAACGCAAACCGCCGCCGATTTTCAATTGATTTGTTTTATCGTCAATTACGGCACGGGCAGCAAAATAATCAAATCCGCGAAATCCCACGGCATCTCGGGAGGCACGGCAACCATGGGAAAGGGCACGGCGAACAACCGCATACTGGAGTTTCTCGGTCTGTCCGACATTCGCAAGGAGATTATCTTTCTGATATGCAGCGGGGAGATCGCCGAAGCGGCCCTGACCGAGATGAACGACAGATTTGAACTGGATAAACCGAATCACGGCATCGCTTTTACCACATCGGTCTGCGGTGTGCTGGGATCGAGGCACAATGTCTGCGACAACATTAAAAACAAAAG
>JAQVWU010000339.1 GCA_028709565.1 Eubacteriales bacterium | reverse complement strand
TCCGTCGCAATTCCTTTATGCGGCATACGGCGGATTTTTTTTAGGATTGCTGACCCTGGAGAGCCAATCGGTGGTCTTTGCCGTTATTATACACATGATAAATAACGCGATTGCCTTTTTATTTCTGTATACCGACATTCCCGGTTTAGAAACGTTAATAGCCGTTGTTTTGGCTGCCGGTGCCGCCGGATTAATAATGATTATAAGGCGTACCGGGACAAATGCCGGACAACCCGTATCCTTCGGCAAATCGCTGAGATTTTTTATGCTCTCCCCGCCTATGATAATATACCTGATATTCAAAATATTATTGCTGATTGTTCGAATTAATTGCTAATAAGTCCACTTTTATAATATCCGAGGCAAAAAAACATAACATGCATAACATTAAGATTATAAACGATAAAGATATTTTTTTTATGAACCGGGCATTAACATATGCAAAAAAAGCCTACGATTCCGATGAAGTGCCGGTCGGAGCGGTGATTGAATCGGACGGGCGTATAATTGCTTCCGCGTTTAACATGCGGGAGACATCAAAGAACGCTTTGTGTCACGCCGAAATCGATGCAATCCGCCGCGCCTGCAAACGGCTGGGCGGCTGGAGACTGAGCGGCTGCACAATATATGTAACCCTGGAACCCTGCCCCATGTGCGCGGGAGCCATAATAAACGCCCGCATAAACCGTGTCGTATACGGAGCAAAAGACAGCCGCGCCGGCGCGTTCGGCAGCGTTATGAATCTGAACAATTATCCCCTGAACCATAAACCCGTGATTGTCCCGGGTGTTTGCGCAGACGAATGCGGCGCGCTGATCAGCCGTTTTTTTTACAAACTGCGCAAAAAACGCAATAACCCCGATTAACAGCCAATATAAAAAGGCATGCCGTTGATTTTATCTCCGGCATGCCTTTTTATATGTTTAATATGTCTTTATGTCAATTGATGATGCCGTATTTTTTAACTTAAAATGATTAAATTAATGAAGTATGCATCTTTCGGTGTCTTTATCGAATATATGGATTCGAGAGGTATCAAACGAAATCTTTACGGTGTCGCCGGTCCTCGTTGTCGAACGCGCGGAAACACGTGCTACAAGCGGTTGCTCGTCAACAAGCAGATAAAGGAAAATTTCAGCGCCCATAAGCTCGGTAACCTCGACAAATGTTTCTATTGCCGAATCGGGAGCCATGTCGACACGTTCCTGGTTGTCGGACAGGGATTCGGGACGTATGCCTATAACGATTTCTTTTCCGATGTAATCCTTTAAAACGGGGTTGGTGGATTTTTCCGGCGGCAGTTTCAGCGAACTGTTGCCGAATGAGACAAACAGATCATCGCCCTTTTTATCGAGTGTGCAGTTGATAAAGTTCATCTGAGGCGAACCGATAAATCCCGCAACAAATATGTTTACAGGCAAATCATACAGATTCTGCGGTGTATCAACCTGCTGTATAAGCCCGTCCTTCATAACAACGATACGGGTAGCCATGGTCATGGCCTCGACCTGGTCATGCGTAACATATACAAATGTTGTTCCGACCTTCTGATGAATCTTTGTAAGCTCGGTCCTCATCTGGGCTCTCAGTTTAGCGTCAAGGTTGGAAAGCGGTTCGTCCAGCAGGAAGACCTTGGGTTCACGTACGATAGCACGTCCCAAAGCAACACGCTGTTTCTGACCGCCTGAAAGCGCTTTCGGCCGTCTGTCGAGAAGATGCGTTATATCAAGAATACGTGCAGCCTCTTCAACTCTGCGTTTGATTTCTTCCTTCGGTGTCTTGCGAAGCTTGAGACCGAACGCCATATTGTCAAATACGGTCATATGCGGATAAAGCGCGTAGTTCTGGAAAACCATCGCTATATCCCTGTCCTTGGGAGCGATATCATTTACCAGTCTGTCACTGATAAAAAGTTCGCCTTCCGTGATTTCCTCAAGTCCGGCAATCATGCGAAGGGTTGTTGTTTTTCCGCATCCGGAAGGTCCGACAAGTATCAGGAATTCCTTGTCTTTGATTTCAAGAGAAAAATCGGAAACAGCTGTAACACCGCCCGGATATTTCTTATAGATATGCTTTAACGATAAACTTGCCATTATAATCCTCCTCATATTTTCAGAAACGGCTGAAACGGTGCTTTACGTTGTTAATATAAAACGGTAAGCCGTTTTCGATGTTCTGACTATTTAATCTTTAATTATTGTATCAAATTTTTCGTTGAATTTAAAGAGATTAATTCCCCAAATATTGAATAAATCATTTATATACTATGCACAACAGAAAAAAATAATTTATGAATGCAGGGAAAAAGTCAACCCGGCAGATTCTAATATATTAGAATAGGCTTGTTTTATAAGTTATTTTATATTTTCATTGTCAGTGATATTCTGTTTTTTGTCGTATCCACCGATATAATGCGGACACTGACAATATCTCCGACCGCAAGCACCTCCGAGGGATGCTTTATATATTTATCCGAGATCTGAGAGACATGGACCAGCCCGTCCTGATGAACACCTATATCGACAAATGCACCGAAATCGATGACATTGCGCACGGTACCGGTCAGCAGCATATCCGGGCACAGGTCGTTGATATCCATGACGTCGGTACGCAAAACAGGCTGCGGCAGGCTGTCCCGCACATCCCGTCCGGGTTTCTCAAGTTCCTTTATAATATCCCGCAGGGTGGGTTCACCGGTATCCAGTGTTTCACATATGTGGGCAATACCCTTCTTCTCCGCTGCTTCCGCCAGTCCGGACAGTTTATTCTGCCGCACATCGTCGGAGCGATATTTAAACAGTTCCAGCAGCCTGCGCGCGGTGTCGTATGACTCCGGATGTACACCGGTGTTATCCAGTATTTCCTGTGAACCCGATACCCTCAAAAACCCCGCGCATTGTTCATATGCCTTTGCACCCATACGCGGAACTTTCAGTATTTCGGCTCTCGAGGAAAACACCCCTTTTTCTTCGCGGTATTTCACTATGTTTTTTGCCGTCGCGGAACCTATGCCGGCAACATAGGACAGCAGCGAATAGGAAGCGGTATTCAGGTCGACCCCTACCGTATTGACAGCGTCTTCGACAACCCCCGCGAGGGCTTCGTCAAGGCGCGCCGGTTTCATATCGTGCTGATATTGACCGACCCCTATTGATTTGGGATCGATTTTAATCAGCTCCGCCAGCGGGTCCTGCAGCCGTCTGGCAATCGAAACGGCGCTGCGCTGCGTCACATCAAAATCGGGGAACTCTTCCGCGGCCAGCTTGGAGGCAGAGTAAACCGACGCGCCGGCTTCACTGACCATGACATATTTTACATCCTCGGGAATTTCGCGCAGCAGCCCGGCGACAAAAATTTCGCTTTCCCGGGAAGCGGTTCCGTTTCCTATGGCTATGACATTGACACCGTGATTGCGGATGAGCTTTTTCATTATATTTGCGGCTTCTTCAGTTTTCTTTTCGCTTTTAATTGTGGGATATATAACCGCCGTATCGAGCACACGCCCGGTTTTATCCACTACGGCCAGTTTGCAGCCGGTACGGTAACCCGGGTCCAGACCGATGGTTGTCATTCCTTTTACC
>JAQVWU010000338.1 GCA_028709565.1 Eubacteriales bacterium | reverse complement strand
TGTATCCGATTTCGTAAATATTGTCGGAAGCGAATCTGGTATACATACTGTTGAGCAGCGATGTGATAAGAAAGGTGATGAGCAGAATATTAATATATTGGGCCCCTTCGTAAAGTTGCTGTCCGGCTGCCCGGATTCGTTGTTTTCCTGTCGTCCCGATCCCCGCCCGGAGGAATTTACCTGCTGAGGGGCGTTATCATCGGGTGTTTTATCATTGGTTGCCATTATTTCTTCCTCGCAAAATTTGTCTTTATAATATTATTATACCATATATTTAATCTTTTGTCTTTAGTTAAATGCAAATAAAAATCAAATCAATAAGCAATTCGGAGGTAATTATCTTGAAAATCAAATTTCCAACGCTGCCCATGCGCGCCGTGTCCTTTTTCATGGCGGCGCTGGTCGTGTCGGTCTCCCTTTCCGCATGTCTTAACGAAACTGAAACCGCGGACACCGGTACCGTCCCGGCGGAAACCGACGCCGTCACCGACAGTCTCGGCGCGCGCGGGGCGGTGGAGGACGGTCTGGCGGAATACGATTTTGAAGGCACGGCATTGCGGGCCATCGTACAGGACTCCTGCGCCTATGACTTCTGGACGGAGGCTGAAACCGGCGACGCGCTGGACGACTCCATATACTACCGCAACCGCGCGGTTGAGGAGCGGTTCAACGTGGATATCGCCGACCCGCAGGTTGAGCCCTACAGCAATATATCGACCGTTATACGCGGTTCGGTCAACGCAGGTGACGATGAATTTGACCTGGTGCTGGGGCAGATGGAAATGACGGGGGCCGACGCCCTGAGCGGCATATTTCTCAACTGGTACGAAATTCCATATCTGGATTTTAGCCGGCCCTGGTACCCCAAATCCATAATAGACAACGCGGCGACCGTTAACAACAGAATGTTCAGTCTCATGAGCGATATGCTGCTTTCGTATGCCCAGCAGACCTGGTGTATTGTTTTTGACAAGGCCGACGCCGCTTCGTATAATCTCCCCGATGTATATGATCTGGTCCGCGGCGGAACATGGACGCTTGACAAACTGACCGAAATCACAAAGGATATCTGCGCTGACCTGGACGGGGACAATACGGCTGACGAGGATGACTATTACGGATTTGTCTCGGGTATGAACGGCTGTCTGCTGCTCTCCTTCTTTTACGCCGCCGACCAGCACCTGGTGGAGATAACCGAAGATTATGAGATAGACCATGTAATAAATTCTGAAAAAGCAGCCGCCCTGGTAGACAAGCTGCGCAGGCTGCACTTTGAGAGTCCCGGCTCCCTCAGTGTTGCCGATTCCTCCAACTCCGGTATTTATACCAAGTTCATCCAGCGGCAGGCACTCTTCTGCCCGATTCAGCTGCAGTATACATATTCCCAGCTGAGGGATTACGAAAACGACTACGGCATGGTTCCGTTTCCCAAATATGACGACGCTCAGGCGGAATATTACGCCACCTGCGACGCGGGCAGCAATGTCATCTCGATACCGATGACCGCCGTCAACTACGACCTGATCGGCATATGCGTCGAGGCGCTCAGTTCCTATGGATGGAAGAACGTACTCCCCGTCTATTACGATATCTGCATGGACATGAAAAGCGCGCGGGATGAGGAATCAATCGAAATGCTGGATATGATTCTCGACAACCGCTATGTCGACTTCGCGTCGCTGTATAACGGCTGGAACGGATGGGTGTTCTCCCTTCCGCAGTTTGTCTCCGGCGACGGCGCCTTTGCCTCCACCTATGAATCGCTGGTCAAAGCCAAGACAGCGTATTACGAAAGTATCCTGGAAGTTTTCCTCGGGTAACAGAGCGTAAATGAGACTCCCGCACGCATAATATGTGCGGGAGTCTTCTGCTGTATATTACTATATATCAAAATCTAAAAATGCAGTAATGTGTTACAAAATACCGCTCTGCGGCGGCTTAACCGGTTTTGTTTGCACTTTTATGATGATGGCTATGCAATTTACAAAAAAACATGATATAATATCAACAGTTGCTTTTGCATATGACAGAAAAAACCTTTTAAGGAGCGCTCAATCCGGACGACGATTCGGTTATTATAAATATTATAGGCGCCTGCAAACAAAAAATAACGGTCGGACAGAAAGATAAAAACAAATGATAGGATTTCTTTTCAAGGCGGTATCTTTGCTCCTTAAGGGCAAAACGGTTAAAAATACAGACATTGCGGCGTCCTATGATAAAGTCAGTAAAAATTACGAACGGTACTATCTGGACACAATGCATCGTCATAATGACAGGGTATTGAATCTGCTGATAAATAAAATAAGAGAAAAGCAGGATAAACAAAGCATATTGGATTTGGCCTGCGGAACGGGATATAATACAAAATATCTCCTCAGCCGGGGGATAGAGGCGGATTACACCCTTGTCGATCTGTCCAAAGGCATGCTTGAGGTTGCCGGGGAACGGGGAATGGATTCGTCGGTGTCATTAGTGAATAAGGACATGCTGTCCTTTTTGAAAGAATGCCCCGGGGAATATTTTGATATCGTGATATGCATGTGGGCGATAAAGTATCAGCCGCCTCAAAAAGTGATTCTTGAATGTGAGAGGGTGCTCAAAAAAAACGGATTAATGGCGGTTATAGTAAACACCTGCGACACCCTTCCTCAAATGAGGAGATTATATCCAAAGCTTGTTGTTTATAACCGGCGCAGTATCAAAAAGGTTATGTTTGATTTACCGAATCCGAAAAACAAAAAGGAATTCGCCGGGTGGTTTACAAAAGCCGGTTTTTGCATCGATGAACTGGATGACGGGAGGCAGATCTTTTGTTTTAAAAACGCGAAGCGGCTTGTTGAGTTTTTGAATTCAACCGGCGCGCTTGCGGGGTACGATACCATGCTTGATTTGAGAGCCGATACTATTCAAAGGCAGATGGTATCTTATTTTAAAAAGAATAATATATTGATAGCGGAACATCGTTTTGTATTTGGGGTATTTGAGAAAGGAAAGAGTCGTGAAGCAACCTGTAATGCTGTTAAAAATGATCGGCAACAAAGATATACTTTATAATTTTATATCACTACATAATAAATTCAGGGAATCGCCGCAGTATAAATTGAAGAATTTGTTTTTGTGCTGCAAAAACGTAATTAAACACGAGCGATTGCTTAAGCATGACGGCAATTACATTGTGAATTCTTTTTTGCCGCCGATTAATTCCCGTGCTTTTTATAAGATAGCCATGAGAGTACCCGGTGAAGGGGCGGCTTTCTTTGAGAATCACACAACGGGCAGGCGGCTGGCTCCGGTTTCCGCATATATGGCGGTTACGCATAAATGCATGTATAATTGCCGGCACTGCAGCGCCGGGCGATTTAAAAACGGTCCGAATAAAGATATGACCACCGAACAATTTCTGAGCGTTGTTAAGAAGATCAGAGACCTTGGCGTGGGAATCATAGGATTTACCGGAGGGGAGCCCCTGCTGCGCGGGGATTTGGAACAGGCTGTATCGCTGGCAGCAGCCCCGGCGGATGACATAAAAACAAAACATATCAATTCAATGCAGGTTATGACGCTGGTATTTACATCGGGTTTTGGG
>JAQVWU010000337.1 GCA_028709565.1 Eubacteriales bacterium | reverse complement strand
GCCCGCGCCTCGGCGCGTTCCTTGTCGAGCTTTTTATCCATGCGGCCGATGACATTATAGAAGAAAGAGGCAAGGCTGCCGCCCTCCAGCCGGTCCACATCGGCCTGTTCATCCAGCCTGATATCGTCCAGCTCCCGCACCCGCTCGCTCAGCGCTTCTTGCTGGACATATAATTCCGCGAGCATGGTATCCAGCCGCTTTTTCCGCGTGGTTTGTTCCAGCAGCGACTGCAGTTGTTCATCGTAATAAGCCATGAAATTTCTCTTTTCTGTATATACATGCGGCCGTCCGGGCGGTATGAACGGCTTACAGAGCCCAGGTAAAAGATTCTTTAGTCAGACTGCCGCCGAGCACTTTGCCTTCTTTTATGACGGCGGATGGCGGGACGCTGTCTCTCAGCCTCGCGGCCGTCTCACCGAACCCGCTGCCGCCGGAGGTCGCGAACAGGATAACGGTCTTTCCCGAGAAGTCATAGCGCTCAAGGAAGGTGTTGATTATGGTCGGGGCGACATACCACCAGATCGGGAAGCCCAGATAAATTACATCATAAGCGCCGATATTTATATCCCCTTCTTCAATCGGCGGCCGGAACGCCCTGTCCGCCATTTCAACGGAACTGCGGGACTTTTTGTCGCGCCAGTTCAGGTCGGCGTCGGTGTAGGGCACGCGTGGTTTAATTTCATATATGTCAGTTCCCAGAAAGTTCGCCAGCGCCATGGCCGCCCTGCGGGTGACGCCTGTAGCGGAAAAATACGCCGTGAGTTTCTTGCTCATCATTGTCCTCCATGTTTATTGTAGAATTTCAGTATGTAAATCGCCGATATATTATTATATGCTAATTTCGGCTGTGAAGTCAAGCGCTGCGCCGCTTGATAAAACTTCGTAAAAATTTCGTGAAAATTTCACAGCAATCTTTTATTTCGCGGCGATATAGATTATAATATTAATAAAATAATAAACAGGGAGTTGCCGCATATGGAAATACGAAGGCTGACCATTGGCGATTACGACGAAATATATAAACTGTGGACCTCCACCCCCGGAATGGGGCTCAACGATCTGGACGATTCAAGGGAAGGGATTGAAAAATATCTCAGGAGAAATCCGCATACATGCTTTGCGGCGGTCATATGCGGTAAAATCGAAGGGGTAATCCTCGCCGGTCACGACGGAAGGCGCGGGTATATCCACCATACGGCGGTTTCGGCGGCGCACAGACACAAGGGTATGGGTACCAGGCTTGCCGACAGCGCCATAAATGCCCTGAAGGCCGAGGGTATCCATAAAGTCGCCCTTGTGGTATTCAGGAAAAACGAATCGGGCAACGCCTTCTGGGAGCACCTCGGATTCAGCAAACGGGAGGATTTGGTTTACCGAAACAAAACACTGACCGAGATGAAGAGAAGGGATACATAATATCACCTTTTGTCATAAATATAGCCGGGGCATCAACATTTACCGAATACATAAAACAAAATAAAAAGAATCCATAGCATCAAGAGTTGATATGGGTTATTTTATACGTGTATTATGTATCGCAACCGGAAAATATGATACGCAACTGCCGGTTGACAAGATACCATGCGCCTTTGGTTGCTATGCAACCGGAGTATATGCTAAAATGATGCCATCAAAAACAGAACAGGAGTTTAGTTATGAACTTAGCGGACAGAATCCAAAACCTCAGAAAACTCAAGGGCATCACGCAGGAAACGCTGGCTGACACGCTGGGGGTGTCCCGTCAGGCGGTATCCAAATGGGAGAGCGGGCAGAGCGAGCCCGAATCGGACAAGATCATCGGGATGAGCGAATATTTCGGCGTCACCACCGACTATATTCTCAAGGGCACGGAACCGGTCAAAACCGACGATTATACCGCCCTCGGCAGCAGTATACTGTATATCGCGTCCACCGCCCTTATCGCCATCGGACTGCTCAGCGCCTTCGCGGGCTGGTATGAAGAACAGACGGCCGAGGTCATCTGGGGGTCGATGATAATCCAGGTGGTCGGGGCTGCCGCCTACTTTATCGGCAGACTGCTCTCCCGGACCAGCCCTTCCTGTGTTATCGACCGGCTCAATATCATAATCGCATCCTTCATGCCCCTCTCGCTTATTGCCACTCTGATATTTACCGGGACCGCCGCCCCCTATCCGACCGATATTGCAAGCGGTGTTGCCTTCGCCGCGGCATATGTTGCCGTCATCGCCGTGTCCTTTCTTGTGTTCAAAAAAGACAGAGGGCAGCCATGAAGAAGGTTTTAAAGAAAACATTTATTATATCGGCGACAATTGCGGGTATATGTACGGCTTTGTTTATGGCTGCCTCGGGCTTTATCGGCTGTCAGGTATTCTAGGCTTCAACGCAGCTGGTCACCAGCGAGGAGACATCGATTTTTGGGAAAAACATAATATCGATTATGATAATTTTTGCGATGTTTATAATATCGAAAAGACCGAAATCATATCCTCCTTTGACGGACACACCATCCCCGCCGACTATATCCACGCGCCGGCGCCACCTGACGGCAGGAACAACAATACGGTCATAATGGTTCACGGTCTGGGGGACAACCGGTATGCCAATTATCCGACAGCCGCGTATTTCCTCGACAGGGGATATAATGTCATAACCTACGACCAGCGGAGCACAAACGAAAACACCGCCGAATATACGACTTTTGGCTATTGGGAGAAGTATGATCTGCTTGATTGGCTGGATTACGCCCGGCAGCAGACCCCGGGGCAGCGTATCGGGGTATGGGGCGCCTCCTTCGGCGGAGCGACGGCCGCGCTGGCGGCGGGATATGAAAACACCGACACAAAGATTGACTTTTTGATATTGGACTGCCCGATAAGCAGTATGGAACGGATGATAGAGCTGGAGACGGCCGGCATGGAAACGGGGCTGCCGGTATCCTACATTACGTGGTGCGGCAATGCCATAAACAGAATCATGCGGGGCTTTGCCTACTCCGACGCCGACGCAGCGCGGACGCTGAGGGGCGCGAACATCCCGATACTGATTATCAACAGCAGAGCCGATACAATCACACCCTATTATATGGGCAGGGATATATATGAAGCCGCCCCACAGGCCCAAATCAGGACGGTGGAGGACAGCCCGCACTGCGAGATATGGCTCGATCATAACACGGAATACCGCGGCTGGCTGGATGCCTTTTTGGCCGATATCTAAGGGTAAAGTGTATACGCAAAACCGAACATAAAAGGACCGCGGAAACTGCCGCGGCCCTGTTTTAATTTATATCATACGTTATATCTCTTCTTGGATACCGCGAATACGGCTGCGGCGGAGACTGCGAGCGCCAGTGCCGCGAGGGCAATGGTCATGTCAGCGGTCTGCGGGGCGGCGGGGACTGCCGGTGTTTCAGCCGGTTCGGCCGACGGCTCATTGATTTCCGGTTCGGGTTCGGGGAGCACTATGACATCACCCAGCACCAGATAATCGTATGCAGCGAAGTCCCAGGGTCCGCCGGATTCGGCAGAGTTGGCGAGCATTATGTTATTCTGCGCGGTGTCACCCTCGGTATGAAGGTCGGTTATCATGATCATAAACCCGATATGGGTTT
>JAQVWU010000336.1 GCA_028709565.1 Eubacteriales bacterium | reverse complement strand
TTCAAGTTGCGAATATGCTGGATAGGACAGAATAATATCGTTCTTAGAACTATCTGGATTAAAAATAATATTTATAGGTTTAATCAACCTTGTTGCGATACCTGAAATATCTTCTTCATTAGATGTCACTTCAACCTCAATGAACTGCTCGAAGATTTGAATTATTTCCTCAATGTTATTATTTATAAAATTAGATGATACCTCTTCAATTATTGATTTCTTAGATTCTATACTTATCATAAACTCACCTCAAATAATTATTTTAATGAATAGGAATAACTATCAAATTTAATATTTATTTTTTACTACCTAGTTTATTATAACTTATTAATAAAATACAAAGATGAGGGAACATATCAATGCAATTATTTAGTTCAAAGAAATTAATTAAGCATCATTAGAAACATCTTTCATTCCATTTTCATAAGAAAGCATAGAACTTAGAAACCCTATGATTTTATCCACATTCTTCTAATCCTTTGATTTCAACCTATTTCTTCTCTATCAATACTACCGTCTCAACGTGTGTAATCGAAGGGAACATATATGGATTTATCGCGCACAAATTATAACCCGGTTAATAATATCCGCTGCGCGGTCGTTATCGAAAATTATCTGTTTAATTCCTATACCGACCGGCAATTATCTCCGACACAGCTTCCACCCGTCTGAAATCCGCGTTTGGGGGGACATTGTCCGACATGCCCAGAATAAAACCCCGTCTTCCGGCCAGAGGCATTATAACGTCATACATATACCGTATGAATTCGTTATAGCTGCATCCCTCTTCGCACATGAGAACCGACGGAATGCCCCCCTGTAATACGACCTTTCCATCCAGGATGTCAAGGATTTCCGACAGGGTAATATTCGCCATCGGCCGCGACACCGCGGCTTCGAGAATGTCCACTCCGCTGTCCGGCAGATATTTTATCAGGTTTTCGGTTCTGCCGCACCAGTGCACCTCAAAGGGTTTCGAATACGGTCTGAGCAGCTCTTTTACCTTGGCGTAAAAGGGCAGCGCGTATTCCTCGAATATCGCCGGTGACATCGTCAAGCCGTCCATATTGTCGCCGCTTTCCACCAGGTCCAGCTTGCTTTGCGCCGCAATCGCGTATATTTCCAGGGCCTTTTTTTCATATACCTCTATCAGCCCGTCCACCTCACCGCGATGATCGGTCCATATATAAAAGGCGTTGGCGTATCCGGCGTCGCTCTTCGCGAATCTTAAAAACGGAACACAGGCGGTCTGGGTAAGCACAATCCCGTCGTCCCCCGCCGTTTTCAGCGCCGCCTCAACGGTGTCCGGCGTCGGAATATATGAGGTGGCCTCGGCGATGTATTTCATTACTTTTATATCATCGGTGTTTTTTATATAATGTTCGGTGACGGCTCTTGAGCGGTGGATTCCTTCCGTGTTGCGCTCAACGCTGCGGACGGTCCCCGACGGGGTTGAAATCTCCGTTACATAATCGCCCTTTTCGGTCCTGAAGCTTACTGTTTTAACAGAGGAATCGCAGACGGCGCTGCAGCAGGAGCATCTGTACCACAGCGAACCACCCACGGCTCTGACGATATCCGGTCCCGACATACCCGAATATTTGGCCGGAAGGGTGTCTTCGGCTCTGTTTACGTTATACCAGTAATCGAAATTCGGCGCCCAGATGAGTTCTCCCGTCGCCTCGTTCCGAAGCGCCGAAAGGTATTTTTCTCTTTTTGTCATATGGATACCCCCTTTTAATGCTTATTTAAGTTTTATCTTTTCTTTTGCCGCCCTTGACAGGGTAGGGCAAAAATGTTATTCTTATGGCGATAACAATTCAACCGGGGTAATGGAAAATTATGAATGATACAACAGAGCGCAGGTCACACGGCGGGTTCTTCTACCGCATGCTGTGCGGGTTTTTTCTCGGGGTCAGCGTAATCGCGCCGGGGGTCAGCGCCAGTATTATGGCGGTAATGATGGGCATATACGACCGGCTGGTGGATATAATCGCCAACCCGTTTAAAAACTTCAAACGCAACGTCATATACATGCTGCCCATGGGTATGGGCGCCCTGCTCAGCGTACTCGTATTGGTCGGGCTGCTCGGTTATATGTTCGATAACTTTCCCGTACCGTCATATATGCTGTTCATCGGGCTGATCGGCGGCAGTCTGCCCGATGTCTTTAAAGAGGCGAATACCGACGGCTTCAGGCGCAGGTATGTTGTCGCCGTGGTATCGGCCCTCGCCTTCGCCCTGGCGATGGGACTGGCGTCAGAATTCGAATTTGTCACGGCCGCGTCGGGCATTGTCAGTTTTTCGGTCTGCGGTTTTTTGGCGGGCATGTCGGCCATGGTCCCCGGTATGAGTGTGTCCATGGTGCTCATGATGCTGGGCGTATATGAGCCGCTGCTTGAAGCGGCGCGGAGGTTTGACCTGTCGGTGGCCGTCCCGGTCGGGCTCGGCTTTGTCGCCGGCATGATATTGATATCGAATTTTGTCAGGTTTATTTTCCGCAGACACCACAATTTTGCTTATTTTATGGTATTCGGATTTATGTGCGGTTCGCTCATCACCATCTTTCCCGGTCTGCCGCAGGGAGCTGTCGAATGGATTCTCAGCGTTGCCGCCCTGGCAGCCGGTATCGGAGTTTCCTTTTTGTTCCACATTCTCGGAGAGCGGCTCAAAAACGACAAACTCACGGCCGATATGTAGATATGCAGTTCAGTCGAGGACGCCGCACTCGGTGAGGATGCACTCAACCGGTTCCCAGATGCTGAGGGACGGGTTGACAGTGAAAAACTCATAGCCACAGCAGACATCCGACGGCATATTGCGCTCGCGGTTGCGGGCCGTTATCTCCCGGGCGCGCCCAATTGCAGTGATTACGTCGCCGAGGGTCAGGCGGCCGATCATGCGCTTGAAGTTTCGCTCGGATTTATAGTTGCCCATTCTGGCGTAGCGCTGGTTATACGCCCGGTTGATATGCCTGAGATAATCGTAACGGTGCTCCACGGGTTCACAGAAGTCTTCTTTATGCAGCACAATCCATAATTCGAAGGTGAAATTGCTGTACCCCAGATGGTATTTGAAATTTCGTCCCCCGAGACCGGTGGACTCTTTGAGCTGTTGGCAGACATCCCGGAACCTTTTCACATGATGCTCCTCATTGCTTTCGTAATCGCACAGGTGGGTAACCTCCGGCACCGCCAGGGGGTTGAGCGTTTTGGAATATTTAAGCGGATTCTGCTGGACGGTACTGTTGATTATGACCCGGTACCTGCATTTTTCGCTGCGGTTGAGGGTGTTCTGCAGCCAGGCCAGATACCAGCTTTCGTTTTCCCCCTCAACGGTAAACCAGTATTTGCGGGTCAGTTTGCGCTTTGTCTTCTGTGGATTCTGTTTCATGTCGCTCCTCCGTCCGAGGGTTGGTCATCCGTCTCTTTTATTTCTTCAGTGTCTTGAAATTCTTCCGACTCTTCGTAATCCTCAAAATCTTCGTAATCCTCATCATCTTCCGGGTCCGCGGGTTCCTCGTCGGCGAACATCGGGGAAAAATCTATGTCCCTGATGGCGCCGTACTGGCTGACAAAATAATTCTTTATATAATCC
>JAQVWU010000026.1 GCA_028709565.1 Eubacteriales bacterium | reverse complement strand
TTTTCTGCTGACACACAGCTCTTCGGCTGTATATGAAACCGTATTGCGTTCTTTTGAGCCGGCTCATGGTGATTTTATAATTGCCTCCGCTCTGTCGGATCCGATGCTTTCACTTGTCGCGGTTTGTATGGGCGTATCACCGGTATTTTGCGATATCGAACCCGATGCCGTTACAATATCGGCCAAAAGTCTGGAAGAGACGCTTAACAATATTGATATATCACGTGTCAAAGCCGTCGTTATCGATTTCCCCGGAGGCGTGATTCCCGACATTGCGGCTATCGCGATGATCTGCAAAAATCGCAGGCTGCCGCTTGTTTTTAACGCCGGAGACGCGTTTAACGCTTTATATGACACCGGGCCGCTCACGCAATACGCCGACGCCGTCATATATGACCTCGGTTCGAATTCCGCGTTAAACATAGGAAACGGCGGCGCCGTCCTGACCGACAACCCCGACATTTATACGGGTGCATCGGCATATCATCATTGCGGCAACAGCGTAGATGTCGGCAGTTCACTGGATCTTAAAGACATAGCCGGAGGTGATTTCAGAATTACCGAATTTCAGGCCTGCCTTGTGGAGGAGACAATTCCGGAAGCCGATAAAACCATAAAAATGCGCGCGAAAAAAGCCGAAGAAACGGTAATAAATCTGTCAAGCGAATACCTTGTACCTGTAAACGCGGGTAAACAGACTTCGGACAACGCCGTCTTTTTTAAATATATTAGCGAAAAAAATGACAGCATCTCAATTGACGATTTTATTGAAAAATCACACCAAAGCGGCATTATACTGAACAAAGTTGAATGCATGCATCATCAGCCGGTTTTCGGCAGCGAATATTTTCGCAAGATGACCGGCTATGCGGATATCCCATATAAAGCCTCATACAGAAACGCCCTTTTTGCCGAACAGAATTATATCCGCAGGGATTTATAACAATAATTTTACGGGGAGTGTATGTATTTTGAAGAAATCCGTAGCGTTTATTTTAACCGTTGTTTTCCTTGTATCGGCGGCGGCATGCTCGTCGGGCACGGATACTGCCGAAACCACCCCCATTAGCGAAGCCATTGCGGAAACACAGTCCGATACCGACATATACGGACGCGAACTTGTACCGAGCTCCCTTCCGGCAGGCCTGGATTATGACGGAGGCGTTGTTACGGTCTTTTTGCGGGATGCGGCCAGTATATTTGACACAAAACCTGAGTTTATAGCCGAAAGCGAAAACGGCGAAGTGGTAAACGACGCTATTTACAGGCGGAACAGGGATACCGAGGAAATACTCAACATAGAGCTTGCGTACCGTATAAGTCCCGGTATTGATTTCGGCACTTATGCCGCATCGGTCCGCCAAAGCCAGATGGCAGGCGATCACGCATATGACATTTACTCTATGTATGCGTATTATGGCGTCGGACTGGGTCAGGAGGGACTGCTCTACAATCTTCACAAGCTGCCCTATCTTGATCTGGAAAAACCCTGGTGGAATGCCAATTTTGTCGATGAGATAACACTGTTTGACCAGCTGTATTATATCGTAGGAGATATAAGTCTTACGGCGACGCAGTGTACCCACACGATGTTTTTCAACAAACAGCTTGTCAATAATTTTTTCGGTGATCTCAATCTGTATGACGCGGTCGATAAAGGTGCGTGGACTATCGATTATTTCGGTTCTCTGATAAAAGACACCTATATGGATGTCAACGGAAATTCCGAACGGGATTCGAGCGATACCTACGGCGTGGTGCTTCACGGTGTATCAATACCCGTTGATGCCTATCTTGATGCCTTCGACCTGGCTGTCACCGAAAAGGATGCCGACGGTATACCGCAGCTTACATATAAAAACGAAAGAACCATCTCTGCTTATGAAAAAATATATAATCTGATGCACAACAACAGCGGGGTTGGCTTTGAACGTATTTCCTTAGACGCCTATCACGCCATACAGCAAAGATTCAGTAACAGCGAATTGTTTTTTATAATCGATATTTTCATAGCAACTGAAAAATTCCGCGACATGGAGGACGACTACGGGGTACTGCCTCTGTTCAAATATGACGAAAAGCAAAGCGGATATTATACCAATGTCGCTGATATTTATTCGTTGTTCGCAATAGCTGCCGACACAGTAAATCCCGAAATGACCGGAGTTGTGATGGAACTGTTGGGCGAAAAATCATATGAATACGTAATACCGGCCTATTTCGAAATCGCCTTAAAACAAAAATACGCGCGCGACAATACCGACGCGCGCATGTATGACCTGGTATTGAGCGGAAACCGGTTCAACTTCGGATTTGTATATTCAAGTGTTATCGGCAATGTTATCCATATCTGGCGCTCTCTGCTGGACAGAAAGAAAACGGAGTTTGTATCAAGCTATGACACAACCGAAAAAGCAAACATTAAAAGATTGGATGACCTTGTAAACGCTTTCCGCGAAATGGCGGAGTAATTCCGATTCTATTAAAATTCAAAGGTATTTAAAAGTGTTTTCATGATTATTGATTTTCATACACATGTTTTTCCTGATAAATTGGCACCGAAGGCCCTGTCCGAACTTATGGCTAATATAAACAACATCTATAAGCCTGTAACCGATATGACAGTTGCCGGATTAACCCGCAATATGGATAATTGGAATATAAATTATTCGATAGTTCAGCCGGTGGTCACAAAACCCTCGCAGACATTAAGCATAAACAACTGAGCACACAGTATTTCTGTTGGCAACCTCTTATCATTCGGCGGTATACATCCCGAAACCGATGATTACAAACGGGACATTGATTATATTGTCAGTTTGGGTCTCAAAGGCTTGAAATTTCACGCGGAGTATCAGAATTTCGTCCTTGATGACATAAAAATGCTTGATATCTATTATTATGCTATAAGCAAAGGGTTGATGATTCAGATTCACCCTGGAGCAGCGCGTTGAACGAAATAAATCGGATAAAACTATTGCCGATGTCCGACAATGACAAAAACAGCATATTGGGACTAAACGCAAAACGTATTTTAAATATATTATATAAAAAAATTATCACTTCATAACATAATTCATATTATATTTATGAGGTGATAATTATGTTTAAAAACAGAAGTACTACCGACGGGACTATCAGTTTTCTTATCAGGCGCAGACCCGACGCGGCCGCCCGTATTCACGGTTCCGATGACTATCCCGATATAACCGGCACTGTTGCATTTTATCAGGCACCCGACGGTGTGTTTGTTATATCTTCGGTTAAAGGTTTGCCCTCCGATCAAAGCATGTATGGCGAATCGGTCCTGGGATTTCACATACATGAAGGAATAAACTGCACAGGAAACAGAACGGATGCTTTTTCCGCTGCGGGAGGCCATTTTAATCCTGACCAGTTACCCCATCCGTATCATTCCGGAGACTTACCCTCTTTATTCGCCGGCAACGGTTATGCATGGTCCGCATTTCTGACCCGACGTTTCACCGTCGAGGAAATAATAAACAAAACAATTATAATTCACGCCGAACCCGACGATTTTACATCGCAGCCCTCAGGCAATGCAGGCAAGAGAATCGCGTGCGGAACGATAAGGCATATAAACACATAGTTTATTTGTGCATCAGGTCACCGTTGGCACAACGGTTTCCCCATGCATCCACCATAATATCATTTTTATAAAAACATATAATTTCGCAGTTATTTGAACACTTTTTACATTCATCTCCTTCGGTTCTAAAAACAATATCGGTTATATTAAAATCAAAAGGTTGTTCGCTCGCGCAGCGTTTTGATAAAATGGCTGCCCCCAGAGCGCCCATGAGATGTGAGTTAGCGTCGACAACGATTTTTTCACCCGTGGCTTTTTCAAAAGCCTTTACTACACCCGTGTTTTTACTTACACCGCCCTGAAATACAATGGGCGGTTTTATGGTTTTGCCCTTCCCTACGTTGTTTAAATAATTCGACACCACAGCCATACAGAGCCCGGCTATAATATCCTCTTTTTTATGTCCGATCTGAGCCTTATGCACCAGGTCTGACTCGGCAAAAACCGTGCATCTTGCCGCGATTTTTGTCGGATTGTCCGATGTCAGCGCTATGGGCCCGATATCTTCCACATCAATGCCTAGTCTCTTCGCCTGAGAAGTCAGAAACGATCCGGTACCCGCCGCGCATAACGTATTCATCGCGTAATCGACAACAATCCCGTTGTCTATGAGTATCAATTTAGAATCCTGACCGCCTATTTCAAAAATCGTTTTAACATCCGGATAGACCGACAGAGTACCTACGGCATGAGCGGTTATTTCGTTTTTAACCACATTTGCGTTAAGCATCACGCCGATCAGTTTGCGCGCCGAACCGGTTGTGCCTGTTGATATGATATTTATGTCCTGAACCCGGTTTCTGAAATATTCGATTATTATTTTAACCGCGTTTACCGGGTTCCCTTCCGTCCATATATATTTATCCGCGATAATGTTGTTGTTTTTGTCTATTATAACAGCCTTGGTCGATATGGATCCTATATCAAGACCTAAAAATCCTGTACGCAATTCAACTTACCCTTTCGCATTGAAAGCATATCATAAAAAGCTTCCAGTCTGGTTTTTATGCCGGTCTCGGATGTCTGGGAATCAAAACTGAAATAAAGTATCGTATTTTATAATCTTTTCCGATATTCTGAAGCATTGGCATGGCATTAACCTCGGGAGTACAGCCGAAGGGTTTTATATGAATTATACCGTCATAACCCTTTTTAGCCAGCATTGTGCTTTTAGCAACGCTGTCGGTTCCGTCGGCGCCGATTTCAAACTCCAGATACCCGCCTGTTTCTTTTAAAATTCTTTTCTTTAATCGCGGTTTTTCAAACAGTATAAACGACACGGTTATAAATCTGCTTACCTGAATTTTGTTTTTTGCCAGTTCTTTTTCAATGAAATAATTGCTGTATGGTTCCATAAGGGTATATAATTCACCGACAATACCTACTTTCAGACAATCTCCGGGCTTGTCGGCCGGCAGACTTTGCAATAAACCGCTATATTTTTTATATGTTTTATTCAGCGACTTAATAGTGTTTACTTTTATGAGTTCATTTAGAAATTCCTCCTGCAAATGCTCAAAGCTGTTTTCTTGTGTTTCAAATCCTATGTTTTCCCGTATATATTCCTCAATAACATCGATTTTTTCAATCATTTTTTTTGTTAGCAAAGCATAATATAAAAATTGCGGGTATGAGACATCGGAGCCAAGCGTCCGGCTTAACCGATATAATTTATAATAATTCAGTTTATTGCCGAACAGCTTTATAAACCTGAAATCGTAACCTAAATCCCTTAATATTAACTCCTGTATCTCAGCGTAATAACCAAAGCGGCAGCCTCCGCCCGCCTGAATCAATACATTGGCTCCGTTCTCCAGCGCCTCGATATAATTGCCCAGATTGTATTTAAAGGGCACACAGACAAATTCCGGGCTGTATCTGCTGCCCAGTTCCAGTGTTCGTTTTGTAATCGGCGGCGCCGGCAGGACGATATGATTCTTAAATAGATGATTTAATAAATTCGTGATGGGGACATGATAATTTCCCATATGCGGAAAACTAATAACCTGCTGCAAAATCCGATTCATCCCTTTTCAGACAATTATATTTTTCTGACTTTTCAATGATTATATCCATAAAACTTTCGATTCTGGTCTGCAGCCCCGCTTCTCCCTGCAGTTCGTCGCAAATAATATTGATGGTCGGTATTTTTTTTGATTTTCTCATAATCAATTCGTTGACAAGCGAATCGGGACCGCAGGGGAACGCGGTCAGCAGGATTACCCCGTCTATTTTATCCTCCACAAGTTTTATGGAACCGATTAATTCTTTATTATATAACCAATATAAAGATTTTGATAAATCTTTTGATTCCGCCAAAGACTGCCTGCGGTCAATCGAATCGGTAAAAACAGGGGTTCCTCCGAGTTTGTTGATATATTGTATAACGGGATAACCTATTAGCTTATCATATATATTATAAGGATGCGATACGATAAGAATTTTAAGCTTGTCCTTCCGGTCCATTATTTTATTTTGTATGTCTGCCTTTCGTCTGTTGCAAGTTCTTTGTGCCTGTTTGGCGTTTTTATATGCCTTTATAGAATCGAGATAACTCTTGCCTAAAACCTTCCCCATATTGAGAAAGCCCTTTTTTTCAAAGCAGCCGTTTTCCATATCAATATTATATGTTAATATTTTAATGTTGCCGAATGTATTTCTTACAATATCATACAGCGCGTTGAATTTTACGCAAACAGAATTGCCCTCTCCGTAGTTTACTACGCGAGGTATTAATATATAATCGCACTTGCCGATTAGCGAATATACGTGTCCCATATAAATTTTAGAAGGCAGGCAGCTCTCATCAACAGAAAAATTTATACCGTCGTTTAATATTTTTTTATTTGTTTCTTCGCTTATTCTTATTTTTATATTCAATTTCGAAAAAAAGGTTTCCCATAATTCTTTATATCTGTAATATAACATAGCTCTCGGAATGCCAACCATCATATTTATCTCCGTAATATTTATATCGATATTATTAATTATTGTCAGAATATCGAAACATATGCATATAAAAAACAGCTCGGTATATTTTTCGGGCTGTTTTATTAATTTAAACGTGTTGTTGATTGTATTATCTTGTTCTGAATATAGTACGCGGGGATTTCCCCGATAATACATCCGAGATCCGATATCTGGAGTTTGCAATCATAACGGTAGTTCCCTGACGTATCGGTTCCTTGATGAATTCCAGTTTTGTTTTCGCCCCTCCGGCGCCGTCGCGGCTCGCGCCGAAACAATGTTTTTGCAGTTCATCGATTGCTTCTATTATCTCTTCGGCATCTTTTCCTTCCACCGAGTCAACGAGCGTTGACGGGTCTTTAGGATCCAGATATATGCCGTCGACGGAAGTAAAAAGCAGCAAATATTTCGGATGAACCAGGGTAGATATTACCGATGCGGTTTCATCATTGTCAATACATTCAACTACAATCTTTTGACCGTTAATACGCAGTTGATCCAATTCCCAGCGCCGGTTTTCCTCGAAACTGACCGTATCATTGTAATTGACAATCGGTATGGCATCCTGCCGGATGCAGCGCATCAAAAACTGATAAATATGTTCCCTTTTTTCGGGGTCATTAAAATGGGTGTGCTCAACAAGCAATTGTCTGACCGAGTATCTGGACGGAATATAGCGCCGATATTCTTCCATAAGGATTGTCTGACCCTGCGCCGAATAATCGGTCATAACGTCGCGTTTAAGACCGTCCAGTTCGTGCCCGGTCCGTTTTATATAATCCAAACGACCTATTTCCACCGCTCCCGAACTGACCCATATAACACCGGGGTGCAGTTCGCTGCCGATGCGGCTGAACACATTATAATCGATATCATGTTCCGCTTCACGAATCAATGCCATTGACCCGATCTTTCCGACTAATTCAATATCAAATTTCATAATGCGTTTCCTCCGGCATGATTTTAATATTCGATATTTGCGTCATATATTAAAAAGACCGTTATAACGGATACCGAATTGTATCAATCACATCAGTCTTTTTTCTGGCGGAGAGAGTGGGATTCGAACCCACGGTCGGTAATTAACCGAACACACGATTTCCAGTCGTGCGCCTTAGACCAGCTCAGCCATCTCTCCATGTTTATTATAGCTTAATACAGCTTAATATAGTATAATACAGCTCAATGGATAGTATTATAACATAAAAACATTAAATTTGTCAAGTGAAATATAGACAAAGGGATAATGTTTTATTTAATACAGATTAAATAATTTTTGAGTGTGTTGTTTTTGATCGCATTTAATATTTCAGGCATGATTTTAGTCGCGGTCTTAACGTTATATTGGGGATTGCCCCCTATCATTTTAGACGCTATACCGCCGAGTATTGTCCGACGTTCATCATCGGTAACCGATTCAAGCAATGATTCTATTACCTCGCATTCATCCTCCGTTATCATAAGAGTACCCGGTTCCTTGCGAAGGTACTCATTGAATAACGCGTTGACAAAAACCAATGAAAAAATGTTCACCCGCGGTTCAGAATACGGATATTTTCGTTTATCGCAAAACAACGCATATAGTTTTGCAATCTCTTCACTTTCATATTGCCTGCAGAAACCGTTTTCTGAAGCCAGATTCATCAGATACCCGCGCAGAGCATGGATGCCTCTGAGCGATTTGCTTTGCACTGCCAAAGGATAGTCGATATCTCCGGGCACATGGTGGGAGCCGAATTTCATATCATATTTTTTTAGTAGGTCGATAAAAGAATCGATTGTTTCGTTATAATATATATTCGGAATATTTAACCTTGTCCGCTTTACGCGGACCAAAAGTCCGGTCGCTTCACATACATACAATTTCAGTCTTTGCAATCCCTCATAATATAGATTGATAACCGGTGTTTCCAGCATTGTTTCAACAGCGTGTTCCGTGTTTCCCACCCCTATGAGGTAAGCGTCTACCGTAAACAGCAGATTCATCATAAGATCATTTGCTGTATCAGTCATGACAGATGTACTCTCATCATCGGTCCACCATCGGATTATTTCGAGGAGAGTGTCCATAATATCTGACCGTATTTTTTTCAACTGAGTATCGGATATCAGACCCAACCGGTCGAGTTCCGCCAGCAAGGTACGCATGTAATCATTGTATTTAATATTAGAAGCATTTAATTTTGTTTGTTTATATGAAATTATCTTATTCTTCGTCATTATAATCATCCCATATGTAGTTATCATCGTCGTTTGACATGTCCTGCTCCACATCGTCACTGCTGTCCTCTGTGTATAATTCATTATTCAATTTATTAGATAACTGAAAAATACCATCCTCCATCAGATCAATTGATCCGTGAAATTTACTTTCAAATAAATCATACATAATATCGATTAATTCAATATCACTGATACGATCGCGCAATTCCGTCTTGTAATGATAAAATAACTCGAGAAGTTCATTTAGCGTTTCGCCATAATTGTCTTTACTTAAATATGATGAAGAACAGAACCTTTCTATTATCTTTTTTACAGCTCCCAGTTCGGTTTCCAAACGATTGCTTTCGCGCAGCGCGTTATTTCGGGTGTCAACCAGTTCTGCTGCCTGATATTTCGTAAGTGTCAAACCATATTCAACCGATATGTCATTGAGTACCATAACCTCACTTGCCAGTTCCTCGTTTTTGGAACTCTGCAACGCGTAAAAATCATTAATATTTATCAGCGTGTGCATATGTTACCTCTCAGAAAATATTATAAAAAAACCTTGACAAATGTATTTATATATGGTATCATGAAATATATGTAAATGTATTAGTTGATATCTGCGAAATATATATCAAATTATATCATTTTTTTTTGAAAAAGTCAAGTCATATCCATTACGATACGATACACAAATCTTCATTCTTCATTTGCGAAATATGTTACATGTGAAAGCGATGTACAGAGAGCGGCGATGCTGAAATGCCGTCATGCAGCACATATGTAATACCGATCGCATAATCATTTATATATAAATGAGTTAAAGCTCGGGTGGAACCGTGCGGACAAATACCAATTATCCTCACCCCGAACAAGGCGGCGCAATTTTGCGCTCTGTTTTGTAGGTGTGAGTTTTTTTTTATAAATAAACAGTAAATAAACAAAGGAGAAATAATAATTTTGAAAACAGCATATGATATCTTAAAAGAAGCTTCCAAGATAAACCGCAGTGTTATAGCCGCTGAGGTTGACGGTCATGCCGTTGATTTAACCCACAAAGTTGCCGAAGGCAGCGAAGTCAAACCTTTGACTTTTGACGATCCGGAGGGCAAAAAGATATTTTGGCATACCGCGTCCCATGTGCTCGCTGCCGCCGTCAAACGCCTTTACCCGTCGGCAAAACTCACTATCGGCCCTGCCATTGAAAACGGTTTTTACTATGATATTGACAGCGACATACCTTTTACGCCGGACATTCTGGAAAAAATCGAAACCGAGATGGCAAATATAATAAAAGAGGACGCGAAAGAGGAGCGTTTTACCCTGCCCCGTGACGAAGCCATCGCGCTTATGGAACAGCAGGATGAGCCATATAAGGTTTTACTCATCGGGCGCGTTGATGAGGATGAGGAAATCTCCTTTTATCGTCAGAATGAATTTGTGGATTTGTGCGCGGGTCCCCATTTATACTCAACGGGATTGATTAAGGCATTTAAAGTTTTACAGTGTACCGGAGCATATTGGGAAGGCAATTCGGAAAATAAGATGCTGCAGCGTATTTACGGTGTCGCTTTTACAAAAAAATCCGATCTTGACGCATATGTTGCCCGCATTGAGGAAGCAAAAAAACGCGATCACCGCAAACTAGGACGCGAACTAGACTTGTTTGATATTCACGATGAAGGTCCCGGTTTTCCGTTCTTCCTTCCGAAAGGAATGATACTGCGCAATCTGCTTGAAGACTTTTGGCATGAAGAGCACCGTAAGAACGGCTATCAGGAAATAAAAACACCGATTATCCTAAACCAGGAACTGTGGCATCGTTCGGGACATTGGGATCATTATAAAGACAATATGTATACCACTAAAATAGACGATGTGGATTATGCCCTCAAACCGATGAACTGCCCGGGCGGAATGCTGGTCTTTAAACGCAAGATTCATTCTTACCGCGACCTGCCTCAGCGGCTGGCGGAACTGGGTTTGGTTCACCGTCACGAACTGTCAGGCGCGCTTCACGGTCTTATGCGGGTGCGCTGCTTTACGCAGGATGACGCGCATATCTTCATGACACCCGAACAAACGGAAGATGAAATAATAGGCGTAATGAATCTGGTAGATAAATTTTATAATATCTTCGGATTTAAGTACAAGATGGAATTGTCCACCAGACCGGAAAATTCTATGGGCAGCGACGAACAATGGGAAATCGCAACCGAAGCTCTGCGGCGGGCGCTTGACAAGACAGGCAAACCTTATATCATAAATGAAGGCGACGGCGCTTTCTACGGACCCAAAATCGACTTTCACCTGGAAGATTCGCTGGGCAGAACCTGGCAGTGCGGAACCATCCAGCTGGATTTTCAAATGCCCGAGCGTTTTGACCTGAATTATATCGGTCAGGATAATGAACGCCATCGTCCGATTATGATTCACCGGGTAGTATTCGGCTCTATCGAACGCTTTATAGGCATTTTAACCGAACACTACGCCGGAGCCTTTCCATTATGGCTCGCGCCCGTTCAGATCCAACTGCTTCCCATCACCGACTCAAACAATGATTATTGCGACTCGGTTTACGAGAAATTGACTGCCTCCGGTTTCAGAACGGAATGCGATAAGCGAAATGAAAAAATAGGATATCGCATACGTGAGGCACAGCTGGCAAAAATACCCTATATGCTGGTCCTGGGGGATAAAGAACAGTCTGCCGGAGCTGTTGCCGTACGTTCACGCAAAGAAGGCGATAAAGGCATAGTAATGTCCGTTGATGAATTTATTGCTTCGGCAGTCGCCGAGGTAAAAGAAAGGAGAAATACTTGATTAACGCCTACGGACCTTTAAAATCCAGACTGGTAGCCGCCCTTCTATGTTTCTTTTTTGGTGTATTAGGCGCTCATCGTTTCTATGTAGGAAAAATAGGAACAGGTTTTCTATGGCTTTTTACTGCGGGTTTCTTCGGCATCGGCTGGATAATAGACCTTATATTAATTATCGTCGGCGGATTCAGAGACAAAGCGGGCAGATTTCTTGTATAAACATATCACCTCTGATTAAAAAAGTCAGAGGTGTTAAATTTATTCATAAATATCTATAAGTTTTAAATCCATCTTCCATTTGAGAATACGCGCAACCGATTCGTCGATACGTGTTTCGGTTAATCTTCCGTCGCGTACCGCCATAATAACCGCCGGAAGCTGTGACTCGTAATCCGAACAGCACAGCATGTCATTGCCCGCTTCCATCGCGCGCACCGCCGCTTCATTGCCGTCGGTATATTTGCGTATGCCTTCCATCGCCAAATCATCGGTCATAATCACACCGTCGAATTTCAGTTCATTTCTTAGTATTTGATGCACCTCAACCGATAATGAAGCCGGATAATTACCGTCCACACCGGTCATTATATTGTGCGAAACCATAATCGAACCGGCACCCGATTCGATTCCGGCGATAAAAGGCAAAAATTCGCCGGTTTCGAATATCTCGTATGCCCGATTGTCATAAACCACATCCATATGGGTATCCTCGTTATTGCCGTATCCGGGAAAATGTTTTAAAGCGCTTCCGACATTGTATTCGTTCATTGTATTCACGACGGTGCGCACATAATCGGATGTGCCCTGCGCGTCAAGACCGATTGACCTAAAATATATAAAATCATTCACATCGTCTGAAATATCACATACAGGCGCCAGATTTAAATTTACACCCAGGCTCAACAATAATTCGCATTTTTCAGCGGTGTCTTTTTTTATTCTGTCAAAACCGCCGTTTGCAAACAGATCCCGGGGAGATAAAAAAGGTTCATGCCGGAACTCGGCAAATCGGCTGATACGGTTTACCGTTCCGCCTTCCTCGTCTACAGCAAAAAGCATGGGAATATCGGATAAACTCTGACATCGGGCAATTTCATCTGAAATCTCATCCCGTGTCTTCGATCTGAAATTGTCGGCAAAATAAACATAGCCGCCGAGTTTATATTTAACAGCCGTTTCCGGGATTTCTGTAAGCGGCGCGCGGACAAGAAAGAGTTGACCCACTTTCTCCTCAATCGACATAGCAGCGATTTTTGACGCAATATACAGTTCTGTCGGATCGATTGAATCTTCAATATACGATTCCGGTTGGGCCTGCGGCGCGGTGATTTTCGTCGGATATGATTCCTCGGCGGACTGCTCCGGTTGTGTCCCGCCGCATGAGGTCATAACAAAAAGAACCGCAAATAAAAAGCCAATAATTTTATTGGCTGCTGCCAAAAACGTCAAATCCGTATTTGCTTTTTTCATAATCCATACCGTGCTTTTTTATAAGATAAATAAAATCAAAGTCATGTATGAGGAACTCATACATGACTTTGATTTGGTGCGGAAAACGGGACTTGAACCCGTACGGTGTAACCACACGCCCCTCAAACGTGCGCGTCTGCCAGTTCCGCCACTTCCGCTTAACTGAACATGCAATAGTATAGCATATTACGTCATAAAAGTCAAGATGATTTTATAAAGTTACTTTATTTTTTTGTTTTTTTGTTTTGTTTTGTGTATCAAATCGGTTTATTTTTATGAATTGCGCTCTAAGGTTGATTTATTCATATATTTTATGTAATATGTTAATATAATATATCGAACGCGACAGAATATCAAAATACCAGTACAGAAAGAAAGGTAAAATCATGAAAGAACTTAATGTAGGTCTGGTCGGTTATAAGTTTATGGGTAAAGCTCACAGCAACGCTTATGCCCGCCTGGGTATGTTTTTTGATTGTAATGCAAAAGTAAACATGCGGGCTATATGCGGACGTGATGAAAATTGGGTAAAACAATCGGCCGAAAAGTTCGGTTGGGAGGGCTATGAAACCTCATGGGAAAAGCTTGTTTCGCGTGAAGACATCGACATAATCGATATCACGGCGCCCTCAAACACACATAAAGAAATTGCGATTGCCGCGGCCGATAACGGCAAGCATGTATTCTGTGAAAAACCGCTGGCTTTGAATTTATCGGACGCGCGCGAAATGCTTGATGTGGCGATAAAGAATAAAATCAAGCATCAGATAGGCTTTAATTACCGTTTCGCTCCCGCAATACAGTTGGCTAAAAAATTGATTGACGCGGGAAAACTGGGCACCATCCGCCATGTCAGAGCCTCATATCTTCAGGATTTTATAACCGATCCTGAATTCCCGCTGGTCTGGAGACTGCAAAAAGATATTTGCGGCTCGGGTTCACTAGGCGATCTCGGTGCGCATTTTATCGATTTGTCACGTTTTCTGGTCGGGGAGTTCAAATCGGTTATGGGCATGCAAAAGACCTTTATAAAAAGCCGTCCGATTGTCGAACGTATGGAGGGATTGTCAGCCCAGGCAAATGCCGACGCCCCGAGGGGCATTGTTGATGTAGATGACGGATCTGTCTTCATCAGTGAATTTGAAAACGGCGCCCTCGGAGTATTTGAAGCCACGCGTTTTTCTGCGGGTCATAAAAACGATTTATCCATTGAAATAAGCGGAGACCGCGGCAGCATCAAATATGTATTTGAACGCATGAATGAACTGCAATACTTCTCTGCCGACGATGCCGAAGGCGAACAGGGATTCCGTTTGATACAGGCAAGCGAGGGCGTTCATCCATATATGCAAGCCTGGTGGCCTGTCGGGCATGTAATCGGATACGAACATACCTTTGTGCACGAAATGTATGAATTTATAAACTCCGTTACAGATGACAAACCCACGTCCCCCGATTTTTCCGACGGGGTCGAATGTTCCCGTATAATAGAAGCGGTTGAATTATCCTCACAAAGACGCCACGAGGTAGAAATAGCATCTCTTTAATTTACAGCGCGAAAAAGGGCATACGACATATTTTTTGTATGTCCTTTTTTTGTTTTTTTGTTTTTAAAAAAACAGTTTGTGGAGAACACTTGACAAATATTCATATCGGATGTATAATTTAATAAGTTAATATATGGGGTTGTAGCTCAGCTGGGAGAGCGGTGCGTTCGCAACGCACAGGTCAAGGGTTCGAGTCCCTCCAGCTCCACCATAAAAAACTATAATATTGATACAATACAAACTCCTTGATTTCAAGGGGTTTTGTTGTTTTAATATTGGACTGAGGTGTTTCCACATTCTGATAGGATTATTTTAAATGGAGATATTTATATCCATTGGTATAATTGTTTGCCAGAATATGTGTTGTAAAAAATAGAAAGATAATAATTTTTTTAAAAAACTTTGTAAGATAATCTAAACTTCTGCGTCTTATATATAGGAGGTGAGAAAGTG
>JAQVWU010000335.1 GCA_028709565.1 Eubacteriales bacterium | reverse complement strand
TTATTCGGTTCATGTAGTCAAACTGCTGTCCGAGGGCCTTTTCGTAAATCTCAATGAGATTGAATATCTGGATTTTACGCAGCCATGGTGGCCCGATTCGATACAGGAGGAAATGACCTTTAACGGAAGTCTCTACTTCGTAACCGGCGACATTTGTATGACTACCATTTCAAAAGCCCTGTGTATGTATTTCAATAAAAACATTGCCGAAAACCACAATACGGGAAGCATTTATGATATCGTAAATTCGCATGGCTGGACCTTCGCTAAATATCTTTCAATAACAAAAGGCGTTTACGAAGACCTTGACGGGAACGGTAAAGCCGATGATAATGATTTATACGGAACGGTGATGACACCGTATAACTCGGTCGACGCGTTTATTCCCGCCTTCCATCAGAATATTACGGTCATGAGCGAGGACGGATATCCCGAACTTGCGTTTAATACCGAACGTATGATTTCGATAGTTGAAAGAATCTACTCCCTGCTGTATGAAACCTCCGGCGTTCATGTGCCGCGCAATGTGCTGGAGGATGCGGCAACCATGTTTAAGATGTTTAAAGCCGACCAGGCGTTGTTTATAATGTGGGAATTCACCGCAACCGATGAACTCCGCAGTATGGAATCCGACTTCGGTATAATTCCCTATCCGAAGTGGGACGAAAACCAGGAAGGTTACGGCACATATATGCAGGACGGTCATACGCTGCTCTGCGTACCGATAACAAATATGAATTTTGCCATGACCGGCGCCGTTACCGAAGCGCTCGCGGCGGAAAGCTACCGTTATGTTACGCCGGCTTATTTTGAGGTGGCGCTTCAGGTAAAATATTCACGTGATGACGAATCGGTGGCAATGCTTCAATTGGTGAAGGATTCCATAAAATACAACTTCGGTTATGTTTATCTTGTGGACGCCTTCTGGGTTATGCGTACGCTGATGAATGCGAATAATAATCAGGGGTCAACCGACTTCGCTTCATATTACGCCCGTAATGAAAAGACATTCAACAAAACTCTGGAAAAGATGATTGAAAAATACGAGGAAACGCTTGGCTGACCCTGTTATACGGAAATATATAAAAACTCCGGGAGATAATTTTCCCCGGAGTTTGTTTTCTTCAATCATATGCCCAAAAGTCTTTCCGCGTTTGCATGAGCTATATTTTCGAATATTTCCCGGGTTATGAACCCTTTGTTCAGCAGTTCCCGGAGAAAGCCCGTCTGCGGTACCGGCTGGTCATCATAGCAGATATCGGTGCCGAATATAATGCGGTCGGAAAACTCGGATATGAAGGTCACGGCGTATTCGGTATCGCGCAGCATGGCGTTGGCCCCGCTGCCCGCCGATATTTCAACCCATAGATTCGGATAACACCGCATCAGCTCCGCAATCCTTCCCTCTTCAATGACGGGATACGCAGGATATCCAAACCGGTCGCTCTCCTGACGCAGGATTGATATCTCGGCCCAGAATGCCGGCCCGTGACCGATAAATTGCAGGTCGGGAAAGCGTTCCAGTGACTTCTCCAGCTGCGGCATACCCGGGTCATCGTATATGCCGTATCCCGTATCCAGCCGACCCGTCATGTCAAAGAGCAGCGGCATACCGCAGTCCTGCGCGCAGCGCAGCAAATTCTGAAGACGCGGCTCCGACCAGGGCATGTTGGGCAATACCTCGCCGATGCCCAGACAGCCCAGTTTTTGATAATGCTCAAGCAAAACGCCTATCGGCGCATCGCTGCTGTTTGTCAGCACACGGGGATCTACATTGCAGAACGCCAGCCATCTGCCGTCCGACCGGTCGGCAAGTTCAATTATTTCCCCCACCGACTGCGGCACATACAGCTCGGGACTGACAAGGGGCAGCAGCACGGCACGGCTGATTCCCAGTTCGTCCTGACGCTCCTTCAGCCGTTCGGGGGAAATCATCAGCATCCTGCCGAGTCCGTCGGGATACTGATATTTATATACATGAGCGTGTATGTCAAAAAACATGTCAGCACCCTTTCATATAGCTTTTTAGCTTATATCTTATATATTCGGATTGCGGATTTTTATTATCTGTGACCACGCGTATCTGCCTTCGGTGTCAACGGCTTCCGCTCTTACGAAATGATCGGACGCTCTGATTTTATATGTCGCGCCGGTCATGCCGCTTTTTGTATTGACTGCTCCGCCGCAGGTGTCGCTGAAAAAGAATATGTGCTCTACGGGTGACGTTCGGGCGGTTATTGTATCGCCCTCCAATGCAAGATATAATTCCGGTCCCTGCGACGCATACATTTTGCCGCCGCGTATGGCGCCCATTATCGATTCGGCGGTCAATTCCGCAGCGTTTACCATTATAAAACTCTTTGTCTCATCCCCGTTGTAAGAGTGCGTATCATCCGCCGCCATGACGGGCAGAATATAACCGTCTCTGGCGAGCAGGTCGATTATCATACCCGAATAAGGGCGGGTATTTGACGGAAGGCCGCAGGTCGAATTATAAATCTCCACACCCGACAGTCCCGAAAAAGGTTTAATCTGATCGGGACTGTTGAGCGACCACGCCGGATGCGCGTAGATTGCGATGCCGCCGGCATTGTTTATCGCGTCAACCGCGGTCTGCATATCAGCACCCCTTGCAATGCCGGGATCGGTTTTCATGCCCGCTCCGACGATATGAACCACCCCCTTGCGGGTATCGCCGGTCGGGCTGTTATATTCGCAGCCGGGGAGAAGCAGCATATCCCCCGCTCTGTCCCCCTCCGATAAAACCCAATGATCGGTCAGCGCCAGAAAGTCATAGCCCGCCGATCTGTATAATTCTGCGGCGTCCGCGGGATCGAGCCTGCCGTCCGACCGGGTTGTGTGGGTGTGAAGGTTGCCGCGGAACCACTTACCGCCCTTTCTGTCAGTAATCATATCATAACATATCCGGTCTTCGCCGGAATTTCCTTTCGTTTTTTCGTCTTTTGTTTTTATATCTTCATTATCGCATATGTTTGCCGGTATTTCAATAACTTTATAAAACTTTATCTCGGTTATTGACAAAATTCTATAATAATGCTATAATATAATATACCCTACAGGGGTATGGTATGTTATCAATATGTTATCAATATAGGAGTGTAAATATAATGGAAAACGGACGTCCGGATAAATTAAAGACAAATCTGCTCACCAGATTAAACAGAATTGAAGGACAGGTACGGGGCATAAAGGGAATGATTGAGAAAGATACCTATTGCGACGATGTACTCAATCAGATAACCGCGGTTAAAGCGGCAATGGATTCGGTCAGCAAACTGATTCTGGAGAGCCATATCAGGGGATGTCTTGTAAAAAAGATAAGAAACGGCGAAGACGAGATTGTCGACGAACTGCTCGCCACGATAAAGAAGCTGCTATGATCTTTTCATAAACCCGAATTGCGAAAGGACGGCTATGAATAATATAAATAATATAAATACCGAAAACACAAAGGATGAAACCGGGGAATCCGGAAGCAGGACAGCCACCATACAGATAGGGGGTATGACCTGCGCCGCCTGTGCCCGGAGGATTGAAAACGCGATAAGCAGAGAAAACGGCATATCCGGCGTTTCGGTAAATTTGGCAACCGAAAAAG
>JAQVWU010000334.1 GCA_028709565.1 Eubacteriales bacterium | reverse complement strand
CTTCCCGGGAGACGCTGCCGGGATCCCGTTCCCTGGCGTTAGCCAACGCCGCCTCCACCTGCGCTTTGGTCATCTGATACATCTGACAATAACACCGATACGGGGAATCGTCCGTGAACGCCCGGTTGTCAAAGAGATCGAAATAATCGGCGGAAAGCTCCGGGGTAAGGGGTTTGACAGTAACAGATTGCCGTACAGATTTTTATCCATGACCTTCTCTCCGGTGTCTAAAAAGCAGCGTTTAGATTCTTATTTTATAAAAGAATGCTTACATCTTGCGCAAGTATCTCTGTCATTAATAACAAACTGACCGCATACCACACATAATTGTTCTCCTTCTTCGCGGTCGATATTATGGAGATATTTAAATTCTTTATAATGAGTTACCTTCGCACCTTTTTTAAAATATGCCTGATTATTGATATCGTCTTTTTCCCAATATATATAATCATGTAATTTCCCGAGATCGTCTTCCGTTATAATTGAAAGACATTCTTGTTCTTTTAAATTGCTTAAATATGAACCGCCGGGTACTAAAACTTTTATTTTATATTTCTGCTTGACGTCTTTTATAATTCCATCGTAGCTTCTGTCTGTTATAATTTTGTGCACCTTAAATATGTTAAAAGGCATTAAAATCACAACTATACTAATCGACACTAAAACCAGAGAAACCGGTTTTTCGACGATGAGTCTTTTTTGGGATGAAAAAAAATATATATAATATGTAAAAAACCAAAAGCCATACCAGATAACAGAGGCAGTTATCCTTTTTGCCGATTGAAACCGGCTATAGTTATATAAATCAGGATATTGTTTTAATCTTTTATATACTATTTTTTCATTTTTATATTTATATGACATTATCAATCCTTATAATACTATATATTTACTGTAATATTTGATTGTTTAATCGTATTTTCCAAGTTTACGTTCTTTTGTCTTGTAATATTTACAATTGCGTTTATAAGCTATATTTATTAATATCAAATAAATTATAGTGGTTAGGATTGCGTATATATTAATTTTCCCTCCATTAACCAACAAAAACAAAAAGTTTAAAGGATTTATAAATAATGTTAATATCGGAATTGTTTCATTTATACTATACATAACTGTTATCACGTATCCTGTCAAAAACAGCACTAAACATTTACATATAGCACTTTTAGTTATTAAAATTTGCTGCGGTAAAAACCATAAGATAATTCCCGTTAATATACATATAAATGTAAATATTGAAATTATCAATGGCAATAACGAATATTTGTATTCCATACTCAACTTTAACAGATAATAATCCGTTAAAATATAGATTAAAACAGAAATTGCAATATTAAATATTTGATGAGGTAATAAAGTTTTGATGTCAAGAAATTCTTCGTAATTATCATAGTTATTGTTATAATAGACCAATTTACTCATTACAAATTGGATACCATATCCCGTATAAATCATTACTATCGGAAACAGTATTGTGAATAATAATGAAAACTTAAAGTTGATTATAAAATTATGTAAAAACGAACCGGGTATCAATGATATTGCAATAGTTATAATGACTTTATTTCTTTTATCAAACGCTAAATTATTCTGAACTTGCTTAATATCAGCATTCATATCAATCTCCGTTAATTACTATATTAAATTGTAATTTACGAATTAACTTATTTTAAAGTAGAAATCAAAATAATTGGCAGAAAGTTCACATTCCAAAAAATCAGCGATAACAGGTGTTAAAATGTCATCTGGTAACAATAAAAGTCAATATCAAACCTGAATACCTCTCCGCATCTTTCAAAACCGTTTTTGTCGTAGAGCGCCAACGCCGCGGTATTCGTTTTGCTGACCAGCATTCTGATACCGTCATACCCTTTTTCCCCGGCTGTCCCGATAATGTTTTTTAACATAATCGTCCCGATACCTTGGTTCTGATATGCCGGCCTGACACCTATGCGCGCCAATTCACAGGGTTTTTTTGGCTTCCATCGTAAATCCCCCAACTCGTCAATATCGCCGGCCGACGCCACGGCAACTATTATATCGTTCTTCTTCAAGGTGTATAATCGGCCGTTGGCAATATCATCTTCTGCCGTTTCTTTGCCTGGATAATCCAAATTCCAGGTACAGCCCGGAGTGCCGATTAAGCTATGATATATACCGACAATTTCATAAATGTCATCATAGCTCGCCAATTGAAATTTGTAGTTGCAGTTACAATAACCCCGAATCGGGCAATCGTTGCATTCAGGCGACGCTGTACATGCCGCGCCATATCCGCTGGCACAGAAGTTCCAGAAAAGGGTGTCAATCTCCGCAAGAAGCGCGTTGTCATTGTTTTTTGAAATCCGTGAAACCGCCAGAATAACATCATGGTCGCTGGCTATTTCTTTGCTTGAATATCCTAATCTGCCGGCGCCGAAAATTCTTTTCATATGTATATCCGGTTTCGCGCCGTCGATACCCGCATTGCGGAGAAATTCCCATGCAAGCGCTTTTCCTACGAATTTTAATTTATATTTACCTGATGATATCTCATTAACTATTATATGCGCCGTCGTTGTCGCAAAATATATATCAATATCTTGATAGTCGCTTTCGATTTGTTCAAGCATGCGTATATTATCGCTGAGCGCTTCCATCTGTTTATGAATGAGTATATTGCCGCATTTCAGTTGACGTATGCCTTCATAAAAATATGTATAAGGGGTATTAAGAATAGCATTTTTATCATAATAAAAGAAAAGGCTGTCAATTTCATCTAGATGCGGTTCAATATTTATCCACCTGGTTTGATTGCTTAATTGCGAATAAATAAGGGCTTTTATGTAGTCGCTTAATTGAAACCGTTTGATATTATATTTGCGAGCCAGTATGTTATTAAGAAATTTATCTTTATCATATCTGTTGGGATGGCTTTTCCAGAAATCGAATACCGCTTGAAAGATAGCCTTGTCTTTTTCGATATTTTCAACTAAAGCATGCATCATATTATCCTTTATCATATAACGTCTTTTTGTTTATATCCCTAAACCATTACTGAAAAGAACCTCAATATTGACAGTCATATAATACATTTTGTCTTCTTTTATTATATCATAGCTTTTGATGTATTACCATATTTTATTAAATAATTTTTTTTTATAGAACGAACACGTTTATATTTTCACACCGGAAATTGCTCACGTCGCTCCTCAGCGCAGCGTTATGACAAAACGAACACATTTATAAATTGTCCTTGATATAGGGCGCACTTCCATAAACACACAAGGCATACCGCAATTGTCGAATTTAATGCAGCGTGCCTTATTTGAGGAGCTTATTCCAATGGTTCAATACAGGATACTCATATTTTTACAAACTTATATTTATTTGCTCCTTTATCGGATGTCATCTTCATAATTTCATTTTCCGTGAACCTGTCAAACAGTTCGTGTAAATGTGTAACGAGGATCCATTTTACTCCGCGCACGGAGAGATAGTTTGGACTATTGATAATAAGCAATAAACGTAAAATCAAATATGCAAAGTCGACAAAAACTGCTACCGGAAGCGTAACACCGATGGTCTTGAGGAAAAGGTCTAGAATCTGTATGCAGACGGTCTGACAGTCCATAATATTTC
>JAQVWU010000333.1 GCA_028709565.1 Eubacteriales bacterium | reverse complement strand
TTCAGCAAATTAGACAGCAGGAACAGGGTGAAATGCTTGAATATGTTTTAACCGATGAAAAAGGGCCGGCACTTAACCGGGTTTTTCGTGTTGAAGCAAGACTTAACAATAATATTATAGGCCGCGGCGAAGGCAAAACCAAACGTGAAGCCGAACAAAACGCCGCCCGGGAGGCCATTGATTTATTCGGAGGATTACAGAGCTGACGTGAAACATGTTAATATACCCATATTCATCCCGCACCTCGGCTGTCCCAACAACTGTGTTTTTTGTAATCAGCATAATATCTCCGGTGTTACACATTTTGACCCGAATGCCGTTGAATCTCAGATTGCAGCCGCGTTATCATCAACCGATTCAATCGATAAAAAAAACACCGAAATAGAGATTGCCTTTTTTGGCGGAAGTTTTACGGGCATCAATCGCGACAATATGTTTTATCTGCTCAATACGGCGCAGAAATATATTGATTCGGGTGATGCAGATTCTATCAGACTGTCCACACGCCCCGATTATATTGATGATGATATTCTGCATATATTGAGTTGTTTTGCCGTCAAAACAATAGAATTAGGTATACAGAGTCTGTCCGACGATGTTTTGTCGGCGTGTAAACGCGGGCATACCGCCGCCTGCGCGGAAAAAGCCTGTCTTGATATACTGGAAGCCGGATTTACTCTTGTAGGTCAGATGATGGTCGGCCTTCCCCGTTCCGAATCCGCCGAAGAGATTTATACCGCCAGACGTTTATGCAGTCTCGGCGTCAACGCAGCCAGAATTTATCCTGCCGTTGTTTTATATGATACCGAACTGTATCATATGACCAAACGAGGATTATATAAACCGCTGAGTATAGACCAAGCCGTTCAGCGTTCATGTGACATTCTTGAAGTTTTTATCGGGGAGAATATTCCTGTTATAAGAATCGGACTGTGCGCTTCGGATAATCTGGACAGGGATTCCGTCTACGCCGGGGGATACCATCCCGCAATGGGCGAACTTACAATAAGCGCGCTCTACCTGAAATATATATATCAGGCATTCTCTTCTTTGAATTTAAACAAAGAAGATTTATCCGGCGGAGATTATATAATCTATTGTCCCCGCGGAGCCGTTTCTAAGGTCACAGGTCAAAATAAACGTAATATAAAGCATATTAAAAGCGAATTTAATATTAATAATATAAAAATCATTGAAACCGACACAATTGAAGGTTATAATATTAAAATAGCATCGGCAATATAGCATACAAATACATTTAAAGGAGATTCATCGGTGCGTTTAAAATCAATTGAACTCTTGGGTTTTAAATCGTTTCCGGATATGACGCGGTTGAATTTCAACAGCGGAATGACTGTCGTAGTCGGACCAAACGGAAGCGGTAAATCCAATATATCCGATGCTATACGCTGGGTACTCGGTGAACTCTCGGCAAAAAGTGTGCGCGGTTCCAAAATGGAGGATGTTATATTCAGCGGTACCGATAACAGAAGACAAAAAGCATTCGCCGAAGTTTCATTAACCATCGATAATTCCGATACGGAATGCCGTCTGGATACCGATCTGGATGAACTGACCGTTACTCGGCGCTGCCTGCGTTCAGGTGAAAGCGAATATATGATAAATCGCCGTCCCGTCAGACTGCGGGACATTTCCGAATTGTTTATGAATACCGGCGTAGGACGCACCGGCTACTCAATTATCGGCCAGGGTAAGATATCGGACATAATTTCACAGCGAAGCGATGAACGCCGCTCAATATTCGAAGAAGCAGCCGGTATATCAAAATACCGTTATAAGAAAAATGAAACGGAACATAAGCTGATCGCTTTGGAGGAAAATCTAAACAGGGTAAACGTTATTTTAGATGAATTGAATTCCCGGATAGAACCTCTTGAGAAAGAATCACAAAAGGCGCGAAAATACCTTGACCTTTACACCCAAAAAAAACAAACCGATGTCAAAATAAGTCTGTATGATATCGACATTATAAAAAAGCAGTCAAAGGAAATACGGGACGCCCACGGAATAGCGCGTTTGGCATATGAGACAGCCAATGAAACGTTGATTTCGCTTGAAACACAGAGCGAAAAAATGTTTGACACATCCCAGGAAAACAAACTGAAGGCAGAACGGATATCCGGTAAAATAAAAGAATACAGCGAACATCGTCAGAATATCATCAATTCACGTTTAGTTTTACAGAATGATATACTCCATGCAAAAAATCAGATAAACCAATCCGAAACGGATTTAAAAGTAAAAATCGCCGCGCGGGAATCCGCATTAAAAAGCAAAAAGCAACTCGAAACAGACCGTTTAGCCTTAAAAGATACTCTTACCGAACTCGACTCACAATTAATTATAACCAAAGAACGGTTGAAAACCCTTTTTGAACAACGAATTGTGCTTGAGAATAACCGGGAAACGGTCAACAAACAAATATCTGCCGAACAGGATGAAAATACCGCTTTAAAAATCAAACTGTCGGCGCTGAAAAACAAATCGGAAAATCATGCTGCCCGCAATACCGAACTTTTAAATGAAATCTCCGCCTGCTCCGAGTCTGTCGGGCTTATTAAATCGCGAATCGAAAAAGCGGAACTCCTGATTAAAGATTATCGTCAAAAAACAGACAATCTCAATGAAATCATAAAACAGACAGATGCCGGGATTGAATCCCATAATAAAGAGCTGAAAAGTCTGAACAATGAAATCGACGGTATTACCCTGGAGTTGTCATCCAAAAAACAACGCGTCGATACGTTAAAGCGTATGGATGAACTGTTTGAAGGTTATGCTCACAGTGTCAGGCAGATTATGCAAGCGTCGGAAAGCGGAAAACTAAACGGTATTTATGGTCCCGTATCCCGCATCATCGAAGTTAAACCACGCTATGCCGTGGCAATTGAAACCGCAATCGGCGCTAATATACAAAATATAGTAACGGAAAACGAGGAAAGCGCCAAAAAAGCAATTAATTATCTTAAGCAGAACAACGCGGGACGTGCCACCTTTTACCCTCTTTCCTCGATGAAAGCCATACCGTTAAATGCGGACATTTCCAGTTTTAAATCATATCCGGGGTATATCGCAATAGCATCGGAGCTTGTGTCTTATGAAAGACGTTATAAAGATGTTGTCGGATACATGCTCGGACGCACCGTCGTATTCGATAATCTTGACAATGCGACCCTGATGGCAAAAGCAACGGGTTATCGTATACGAATAGTTACGCTTGACGGTCAGCTGATAAATACAGGGGGCTCTTTTACCGGCGGTTCCATAAAGAAGGACAGCGGTATACTGACCCGTGCGAGTGAAACGGAAAAATTGTCGGGGGAGATAACCCGAACGCAATTATCATTGCAGGCAAAAGAAAAAGCTTACAATGAGTTAAATACTGCACTTAAAGGCTATATTATAAAAAGAGAGAAACTTAACGAAGAATTATCGATGCTCAACACCGTTTATCAGGCGGAAAATACCCAGCTTCAGGTTTTACGCACGCAGTATTCCAATGATGTAAACAGTCTGAATAATTATAAAAAGGAATATAACGAAATTGACCTGCTAAACGAAAGCAATGATACTGAAATTGAGACAATCGAACTTACAATATCGTCTG
>JAQVWU010000332.1 GCA_028709565.1 Eubacteriales bacterium | reverse complement strand
TGAACCCGGGTCCGCGATATTTTTTCCCGGGTTTGACAGTTGAAATCAAAACAGCAGTTAATAATACTGATTTTTTTAGCAGAAAAAGCAAAGTTGTCACCACAGGGGGGTCGGACCGGCCGCTGCCTTGAATGGTATGCCCAATCCCTGCCGCTCATCAATACCGCCCTGCCTTCCCGGATCCGCGCAACCCGGCGTGTATTGGCGCCGGACTGAGACTGCCGAACCAACTGTGCGCCTCCCACGGTTTACAATGGCAGGCGGTCTTCCCCTATGGCATGGCCGAATGCCTGCGGTACATAGAATATGCCGCTGTTTTGCCATTTGTAATTTCCATTTGTTATTGGCAACACCGGTCTCTCCCACCGTCCGTCTCTTTCAGATCCGACAGTCTCTTTCAGATCCGACCGTCTCTTTCAGATCCGTCAAGGCGGTCAAAGAGATTCCATTGAACTTTTAGGTAGACAAACTATGACATATTTTCGAGTGCTTGTCTACCGGTTTGTCTAGTCAGAAAAGCAGTTGTTTTAAACACTATTCGAGGCATTTTACTGGCACTAGACAAACTAGACATAAAATATATATAAGGCATATTAGAAATTAATTGTTGTGATAAAAAATAATTATATTATAATTTGTTTTTCCCTATACCTATATATATTTCTTGTCTTTTTTGTCTTTTCTGTCTAGTTTGTCTAGCAGAACTGAAACGGGAGGAAAAAAATCTATATGTCAAATCCATACAGGGTGTGTGATCCTGCGGGCTGTGGCCGATTACCGCGAGTTGAAAATATCCCTGCAAACCCGCAGCCCGGATGATTGTCCGCTCCGGTCGGTCAAACTCGGTACCGGGGTAGAATAAAAGACGGCAAAATCAAATCGCGGACCCTGAACCGGGCCCGCGATATTTTTTATGAAAATTTATTTTGCGATGGCGGTCACATAGTTATACAGCATCTGCGCCACCAGCCCTCTGGACGCCTCGGTCTTCGCGCTGAGTTTGTCACCGGCGCCCGTATAGATTTTATTCCCTACCGCCCATTCCATGGCGTTCTTCGCCCAGTCGGAAACCGATTTGGCGTCGGCATATCGCACAAGGCTGAGGCTATCGCCGATATCTTCATCCGTGAGCTGCGCGTATCTGTATAGTATGGTCACCGCCTGCTCGGTGGTGATGATGTCATCGGGACCGAAGGTGTCGGCGTCATAACCGCTGACAATACCCTTTTGGACGGCCCACTCCACATAGGGGGTGTACCACTGACCGGCTTGGACATCATTGAAACTGACATCTTCATACATTGCGGTGTCGATACCGGCCAGTCTGCCCGGCACGGTTACAAACATGGCGCGGGTCATCGTTATCTCCGGCCCGAATTCGCTGTCACTGACGCCGAAGAAGAGACCCTTTTGATTTACAAATTTCATGGCATCGTGATAACCGTCATTTTCGCTGACATCGCCGAAGGGATTGACCCAGGCGGTCTTGACGGTTTTCTCGAATACGGCGTGTATGCTGTGCGATTCGGTTACGTTACGCAGTTGATAGGAATCAACCACTCCCACACTAACGCCGTCCACCAGCACGTCGGATATGGCAAAGCCCTTATCGGGGGTGATGGTGTAGACTATGTGAGACTTCATCAATACCTCGCTCCTGCCTGCCGGGGAGATGGTCCCGCCGTCCGAAGCGGTGGCTTCTATCGTGAAGTATCGCTGATTGTTTTGCGCGTTCCAGACGAACCAGTTGAAGAACAGGTCCTCGGTAAAGGTATTGATGGTATATACCGCCGTCAGCGTTTCTCCGTCGGTCCAGCCCTCTTTGAAGACCTTGGCTTTTATCGTCACGGAGGTTTCAACGGTGACGGGTCCCGTGTATACATCGCTCGATTCGGTCGGTTCGCCGCCGTCGGTGGTGTAGCGTATAACCGCGCCCTCGGTCGTCATACAGACAAGGCTCACCTTCTGCGCCGGCGTTTATAAAGACAAGCGGCGTATTGGAATCGGCTATGTACCGTTCAATTACAAGCACATCCTCCAGATCCACACTGCCGTTGCCGTCCGCGTCGCCATAAAGTACGGTTTCATTCATCGCTGATGCCGTCAAATGGGCGGGCAGCAGCGTCATTAACGTACAAAATGCCAGAAATGCGCTTAAAAGTCGTTTCACCCGAGTTTTCCGAGTTTTCATTGAATAATTTAACCTCCGCTGTTTTGTCGATTTAGTTTAAAGCATATTATTGTCACTACAACCCCTGCCGTAAAAGCTGTAACCGCGGTCATCACTGATCCCGCATCCCCGCTGAGCAGCATCGCGCCGTAAAAGCCCGGACCCACGCCGCCGTATCCGCCGGAACCCGCTGCCCCCACGAGGCAGAACAATGCCGCCGCGCACACAGAGGCAAGCAAAACAAGCAGTCGCCCTTCCCTTTTTCTGCGCAGTTTAACGGCGCGTCGTTTTACCCGCCTGATGCGTTCGGCCATGTCATACAATCGGCACACTCCTTTTTTTCTAAAACGGTATAATAAAATATCCTTTATCTATATAGGTACAAAAAAACGCAAAAGTACGCACCAAAAACCGAAAAAACTTAAAAAATTATTAAATCAGTCGTAAAACGCAAAAAAGCCGCCATACAGGCAGCCCTTATATCTTAAAATAAATTCAGTTTTGCCGCGGTTCATCCTTCCCCATCATTTTTCCGACGGAAATAATAAATCAAAACGGTTACCCCCGCGCCGAGCGCGAAGGCGATCAGCAGGCAGACGGCGGTGCAGGACATGACGACAAGGCAGCCGTGTCGTATCCGTTTCTGCCGCTCCATATCATTTGCCCGCCGCCTGACGGCAGCGACGCGCTCATCAGTATTCCGCATCGGTAACCCCTTCCTCTTCCAGACGTCTGCGCAGCGAGTTTTTGCCCCGGTATATCAAATCCGCCACCTGCTTTTCGCTCTTCCCCATTACCGCGGCGGCTTCGGCATGGCGCATATTCTCAAAATAGACCAGATACAGCGCCTCGCGATAGTCGGCGTTTATCCGTTCCATACACATGTGCAGTATGCGGTTGCGTTCATCGGTCCGCATAACATCGTCTATGAGTGTTTCGCTCTCAGGCTCCTCTCCGATGTTTTCTAAATCAAAGCTTTTGCGTAGCCGGTAGTCGGCAGAGGGTTTCATCGGTAATCATATCTGTTCACGCCCCTGCTGGTATGCCGTTTATAATTCTATCCGCATTATAACACCGTTACCGATGTTTTTCAACAGAATTCGCAAAAATGTTTTTTCGGCTTCACAATTATGAAAAATATGGTATAATGGAATAAGATAAAATAAGATAACCGCCAATCAACATCCAAAAAAGGAGCTGAAATTATGGTACCGAAGTCCGCAGAAATGTCAGCCGAACAACGCGGCAGACGCTATCTGACCGAACGATTTGACGAGCTGGCCGAGCGGTATAAGCGGGACGGCGAAGTCTTTTCGCTGATCCTGTGCGATATGGACAGCCGCGGCTGTGAATGCGAAGACCGGCTGCTCATCTGTCTCCGCGACAGGCTGGCCTCCTATTGCAGGGAGACCGATATTGTCGCACGATGGAACGGAGATGAATTCTTATTGCTGCTTCCC
>JAQVWU010000331.1 GCA_028709565.1 Eubacteriales bacterium | reverse complement strand
TGGTCTACATGCAGCCAGTCCTGTAAATAATCTTCATTATCCTCTATGAAGGAAAACTGACCGGCAATATCGGTTATCGGGCCTAATGACACCTGAAAATATATGCGGTGTAAAAGTTGGTGTGTCAAAATATAGTCCCTGATATTGCCGACATCGGTGCCGCTTTTAATAAGTTTTTTACTGTATACGTCAATGTCCTTTGTTTTCAGATTCGGAATAGCGGATAATTCGCCGACGATTTGTTCATAAAGCATTTGGCTGCTCCTTTATTAAAGCCTGCATACAAAGTTGTAAACGCTCTCATTCCAGTCGGATAACCCGAGTCCTCTTTGAGGCAGATAATGCACCCTCGATGCCAAATCCGGCGGAATATAGGCTTCTAATTGGTGCTTATATTGCTCGGGCGCGGCGCAGGCGTGAAGATAATCGGACAGCATGATTTCATCTTTTATCTTCACGGCGTGATAGCCGTCAAACCTGTGCCCCGGGTGTTTTATTATGTCATTGAACCGGAAATAGAAACGCACTCCCGCGTTAAAGTTCCCCTTTAACAGGTCCTCCTCGCCCGGAAAATTCTCCGAAAGCACAACATAGTCCCCTACCAAATGGTCGCCCCAGCCGAACATAATATACTCAAAATAATCCGCCGGGTCATACCAGCCACCCTCGCGCCTTTCAAGGGCAAGTGCCTCCCCCGTCTTTCCGTATACGTTTATCGCCGAGAGCAGTCTGCCGCCGGCTAATATTTTCTGCGCGGCGCCGGCATCGGTCGCGTGATAGACAAATTCGTTTCCGTCGGTGACCGGCGGGATATACTCCGTTCCGTCGAGCCGGGCGGCGGCGTTGTTAACCGCGGATAAAATATTGTTATCGTCGCATATAATTTGCGTTTGCCGTCCGTGGGCTTTTTCGTAACTAAGAAACGCGGTTATATTATTCCATTCATAGTCTTTGATTTTCGGATAATCCGACAATTCAAAATAATATGTTTCTTTGCTTATCACCGTCAAATTCCGGTCAGATATGTTAAGAATCACAGTAATTCCCCCGTTTCGCGCGCTGCCGATTCAGTGTTCATTTCTTATAACACCGGTGATTTCCGCGTCGGTGCTCTCCTCCATATAGCCGATAATGTTGTCGAGCATTGAGCGTGCGTGGACCGCGCTGCCGGAAACGACGGCAACGCCGATAGTCAGCGTCTGGCACAGGTCCTGATTGTCGGTTTCGGCGACCGAGACGTTGAATTTATGCCGCACCCTGTCGGTCAGGCTGCGGGAGATCATACGCTTTTCCTTGAGGGAACGGGCATGGGGTATATAAAAATTTATTTCAGCCGATAATACTGTCATATTTGCTCCTGATCGCTGTGCCATTTGTTCAGCACTTCTTCTACTTGTTTTATCAGTTGTTCTTTATCCGGCATATAGAGAACATACCGCGATGCAAAAATGTTATTCGACAGCCCTCCCAGGGCGTATTCGGCGGTGATGCCGTCCCTTTGGAGGATATTCGTAAAAACCGCGTTTGTCGGTGTCTGAAACAGACAACAGTTCGCAGTAATGGGACCAAGTCAATTTAACAGACACTGTCTGTTGAATTTGATATGTTTGATAAAAGCGTCTCATAAATTGAATGTTTGAAACGGAAAACCCTTTTCCGCATTCGCGGGTAAGCGCTTTTGACAATTCCTTCAGGGTTCTTTTGCCATATTGAGCACGTGCTTCATTGCTTTGCTCGTAATCCACAATGATGCGCCCGATGTTGCGGTAGGTATTGAGCAGTTCTTTATTAACCTCGCGCGCCGCGTTGTTTCGGGCGGCGGTGAGCAGCGTTTTTATTTCCTGTACAACCGATGTGATTGCCGTTAACTCATTCATGTGCCGCACCTCCGTATATAGTGCAAGTATAGCATAAAACGGCGCAATTATCAACATATTTGATTTGACAAAGAGCATATCCGTGATATAATATTATTAAAAATCCGGGTCAAAAATATGGAAACACACGGAGAGAATACGCATGAAGACGATTATTAAATATCGGATAACCGCCTTTTAACTGATATCGCTTTTATGGTGCGCCGGATGCGGTACGGAACCGGAAGCGGACGTGACAGCCGGGACAACCGAAGCGGAAACCGCAGCAAGCAGGCGTCACGCAAGCTGGCGGCCCTGGGTTATACCAATGTATACGAATTCGGCGGCATCAGCGGCTGGCCTTACGAGACCGAATAAAACAGACTGAATAAAGGGGATAATATTTTGACTACAATCAACGGCAGTTATAATTCCGCCGTGGTATACGCCGACACCGTGGAAGAAAGCGCGGCCGAACAGATTGAGCGGCTGTGCTCCCAGCCCTTTGCCGCCGGGCGCCGCATACGCGTCATGCCCGACGTCCACGCGGGGGTGGGCTGCGTGATCGGATTCACCGCAAATCTGGGTGAGATGGTTATCCCCAATATTATGGGGGTGGATATCGGCTGCGGCATGCTGACCGTTGAACTGGGAGGCGCCGGCCTTGATTTCAAACGGCTGGACAATATCATCAGGACCTATATACCCTCGGGCAGAAACGTGCATGAGGGGCGGACGGTCCGCTTTGACGCTCTTACAAGCCTCATCTGTTATCGCTCGCTGAGGGATACCCGCCGCATCGAGCGGAGTATCGGCACCCTGGGCGGGGGCAATCACTTTATCGAGGTCGGCGAGGACGAAGGGGGCGGCAAATATCTGGTGGTCCATACCGGCAGCCGCAATCTGGGCAAACAGGTAGCCGAACACTATCAGGCGATGGCCTACGACCTGATGTGCGGCAAAGACGAACTGTTCAGCGAACAGAAGCGCATCATCGCCGAATACAAGGCTGCCGGGCGAAAATCGGAGATTAAAGAGATTCTCAAGGAGCTCAAAAAGACATTCAAGGCGAAAGAACCGGATATCCCCCGGGAACTGTGCTATCTCACCGGCGAATATCGCTCGATGTATCTGGCCGACATGGCTGTCTGTCAGGCCTTCGCGTCGGCCAACCGTCATGCCATCGCCGGGGTTATCATCGAAAGGCTGATGGGCGGCAGCCTGACCGACTACCCTTCATTTGAAACGGTGCACAACTACATCGACCTTGAGAGCAATATCGTGAGAAAGGGTGCGGTGTCGGCGAAGGCGGGGGAACGGCTGCTCATTCCCATCAACATGCGGGACGGCAGTCTCATCTGCATGGGACTGGGCAACGAGGAATGGAATTGTTCCGCGCCCCACGGCGCCGGCCGCCTGTTCAGCCGCTCGGCAGCGCGGGAAAAGTTCACCGTCGAACAGTTTCGGCAGGCGATGGAGGGTGTATTCACCACGTCGGTCGGCGAGGCGACGCTGGACGAATGCCCCATGGTGTACAAGAGCATGGATGAAATTGCCGCGGGTATCGGGCCCACCGCCGTTATCGATAAACGAATCAAACCTGTCTACAACTTCAAGGCGGGCGAATAGGTATAATAGCTATAAAAGGTTCCGGTATTTTAGATTGTACCGGGACTTTTTCCGCGTCTTAGCTAAGTTAAAGCCGGCGAGAGCAAAAAAATCATAAAAAATCGAAAAAGTGTAAATAAAAAACCATTGACTAAACGGCGGAAATGTAATATAATATTAAGGG
>JAQVWU010000330.1 GCA_028709565.1 Eubacteriales bacterium | reverse complement strand
GCAATACGATTTTGCTGTCGCCTATCAGGGCGCGCCCCAGAGCCACACGCTGCTTTTGGCCGTTTGACAATGCTGCCGGTTTACGCTCAAGCAAATGGGCGATATCCAGAATACGCGCAATCTCATATACCTTTGATTTAATTTCATCTTCGGGCAAAACATGCGGCAAAAGTCCGAAAGCTATATTGTCATAAACGGTCATGCCCGGAAACATCGCATAATCATGGAAAACCATGGAGAGGGGCCTTTCGTTCGGCGGCACATCGTTTGACAGCCTGCCGTCAATATACAGCTCGCCTTCGGAAATCGTCTCCAGACCGGCTATCATACGCAGTGTCGTCGTTTTGCCGCAACCCGACGGTCCCACAAAAACGATTGACTCGCCGCTTTTTATATCGAGGTTAAAATCCGAAACCGCAAAGAATTCGCCGCTCCCCGTGCAATATTTCTTTGATACATTTTTTAATTTAATATCTGCCATTGCCGTTCCCCCTTAATTAATTTAATTACATGTTTTACGTGCGTTCAAGCACCGAATAACTCAAAACACCCTGCATAACGGCGGTTTCAATCAGCGAATAACTGATATATGGTCTGAGGACCTTTATCAGTCTTTCACTGTTTTCCCCCTTCAGCACTTTTTCAAAAATCGCGTAGATCGATTCCGGGCCTAAAAACGGAATCAGTCTTTCCAAAAGAGCATCATCCAGTGTTTCAAGGTCGCTGTTTTCAAAAAGCTTGACAATGCTTTCGTCGCTCATAAATTCGGACAGCGCTATTATTTTGCCGATATTGATATTATGCTTTGAGAGCTGTCCGGCGATTTCCGATAACGTTGATACTTTCAGGTAAGGCGCGATGTTTATTACATCCTCGATTACGGTTTTGTCTTCAAACAATTCCTTGGCTAATGCCTGATTTTTGCTTACCGAGGTCAGGATTGCGGCTTCATTGCCCGAAACTTCGCCGGCATTGACCAGCATGTCGATGGATACGCCGAATACATTGGCAATTTCGCACAGAATGGAAATATCAGGGAAGCCCTCGCCGCGTTCCCATCTGGACACAGCCTGACGTGTCACGTTTAATCTTTCCGCAAGCTGGGACTGGGGCATGTCATGTTCTTTTCTCAGCTTTGAGAGATATGCGCCGAATTTTACGATATTCATGTACTCAACCGCCTTCTTTAATTCAATATTGTTCATATACCGTCATCACTTCCGATCTCTTTGATATTTACAGTATATTCTAATAAAACCGTTTTGTAAAGCAATGCTTCGTTGCCCTTCTGCTAAAATAAAAACAAGCACCCCGCGCTTATTAACGCAGAATGCTTTGATTATATATTTAGTTATACCAACTGTGAACTTGAATTCCGTGTTTCTTCTCATATTTTCATATATGGATTATTTTTTTAAGAATTTTATAATATTATATTGCTTTTTCTCATGAAATGCTTTATTATTCATATTAATATTAAATAATAGAACAGGATGAATCAAAATGGGCAAACCGATATGCTGAACCGTATTGAAGAAAGTGAAATATTCAATACAATGGTTGATTATTACGATGAATACAGACCCGGATATCCGAGAGAAATAATCAATGCTGTTATCGACAGAGCCAAACTGACAGCCGGTTCAAGCATACTGGAAATCGGCTGCGGCAGCGGAAAAGCTACCCTGCAATTTGCCGGTCACGGATTTGAGTTACTCGGCCTGGACCCCGGCGCAGACTTAATTAAAAAGGGCAGAACGCGCATCAATGACAAGAATATAGAGCTTGTCACGTCACGCTTCGAAGATTATCCTCTGCAACCCGATTATTTCGATGCTGTTATTTCGGCACAGGCATTTCATTGGCTGCCGAAACCGTATTGCTATGAACTTTGCGCGGCCGCTCTGAAAAGCGGCGGATGGCTTATGCCTTTTTGGAACATCGAGTTGATCGACGAAACGGTTTTTGACAATGAACTTTTTGCGATTATAGATACATACAACGCATATATCTCAACCATGAAAACAGAGGATTATCATAAAAAGCGTGTGGCGTCCATTGCCGATGAAATTATTCGGAGCGGATTTTTTGCACAACCGGAGGTCATTCAGGTTTATTGGGAGAAGACCTATACCGCGGATGAATATTTCGGCTATTGTATGACGGGTAATGTATTCATTCAAAATCCAAAAGAGATGAAGCGTTTATGCTATAATGAACTGGCGGCACTTGCCGCAAAACATAACGGTATAAAACGTCGTTATGTATGTGAATTGTATGCGGCAAAAAGCTTAAAATAACCGGAAACGGCATTGAGGGATAACATAATGGACCTTCAGATTGATGTATCGAACATTGTAATAGAAACCGAACGGCTTATACTCAGGGCGTTCGCGAAAGCGGACTTACAGGATTTCTATAGTTACGCCTCCGTTCCCGGCGTCGGGGAGATGGCCGGGTGGCCTCATCACGATTCGATTGAAACATCCGCGCGGATACTTCACTCATTTATCGAGGAAAAAGAAGTATTTGCCATGTATCATAAAGCCGACAGTAAAGTTATCGGTTCGCTCGGTCTGCACAGGTCCTGGGCCAACGAAGATGAAGCATTTAAAGACCTCACGGTAAAGGAAATCGGATATGTGCTCTCAAAGGATTACTGGGGCCGGGGTCTGATGCCGGAGGCGGTGAACACCGTGATTGATTACGGCTTTGACACACTCGGGCTGGACGCCTTCACCTGCTGTCACTTTGCGGAGAACGGCCAATCGCGGCGGGTCATCGAAAAGTGCGGTTTTAGATTTGTCAGACAAAGTGAATTTTACGCGCGGCAGCTGCAGCGCGGTTTTGAGGATATGAAATACATACTGCCGAGGGAACAGCGCAAAATAAATCCGCTTACCGAATTTTATAACAACTATGATGAAAACGGCCGCCTTGAGCCTAAGCACGGTCGGGTTGAATTTCTGACCACAATGCGCTTTATTGAGCGGTATCTTACACCCGGCGCGAAAGTGCTTGAAATCGGCGCAGGAACAGGCCGTTACAGCCGAACCCTTGCTGATAAGGGTTATTTGGTTGATGCGGTGGAGCCGGTCCCGCATAACATCGATATCTTTAAGCGGAGCCTTAAGCCGGATCAAAAAATAAACATTACGCAAGGCAACACTTTGGACTTATCTGCATTCCTCGATAATATGTATGACATCACTCTTTTATTGGGACCAATGTACCACCTTTATACGCATGACGACAAGCGGCAAGCTGTGTCAGAAGCCTTACGTGTGACCAGACCCGGCGGTGTGGTTTTTGTCGCATATTGCATTGGCGATGGCAGTATTGTATTGGGCGGTTTTCAAAGAAAAGTCTTTGATGTCGCTAACTACATCAAACGCGGAAAGATTAATCCTGAGACATTCGACACATTTTCTGTGCCGGAGGATGTTTTTGAACTTGTCCGCAAAGAGGATATTGATCGCTTGATGAGGGACTTTGATGTGAAGCGGTTACATTATATTTCAACCGACCTGTTCACGAATTATATGCGTGGAACAGTGGATGCTATGGGTGATGAGGAATTCGCCCTCTATCTACGTTATCATTTCGCCGTATGCGAGCGGAATGATATGGTAGGTGTTACGCACCATAG
>JAQVWU010000329.1 GCA_028709565.1 Eubacteriales bacterium | reverse complement strand
CGTATTCGTTATGGACCTCAATTTCCTGAATGGCGGCCTTCTCCACATGTTCAAACATCAAAATTCGATTGTTTGAGCCGAGCACCTCGCCGGGCAGCAGTTCGGGAATCTCCTCCTGTACCGCCATCCATTTGGCAACCAGGGGTGAGACCACAAAGAAGTAGGCGCAGGTGAGCAGCACCGCCGTAACCGCGAAGATAATTATCAGTTTTTTTCGTTTTTTAATCATAGGTGTCTCCGTCTTACCCAGACAACGATTCCGCAGATGAGCACAATCGCCGGGATAACGGCGGTATATACCACCGTCCACGCGTTCGCCTGCGTCACGGTTATGTCGAGGGATTTGTCTTCAAACAAACGGAAGTCTATATTCAGCGGCACCTTTTCGCGTCCCATCGCCTTCATCGCCGAAAAGATGATATCGGCGTTGCCGTAAGCGTTGGATGCCAGATAATCCTGACTGGTAAAGTTCGTGGTTCCCACAGCCAGCACATAGGAGGTATAGGGCTCATTGTCGACATAAACCGAGTCCTGGGTAATGGTGACAAGATTGTATGATCCGGTGGAGATTATCTCGTTTTCATTTTCAAAACCGTAAGCCTGAGCCGTATCGGAGGTGACCAGCACCGGCGAAACGGTCCTGGACCCCTGGTCAATGCTTCTGTTTTCCCACAGTATCTCTATGGGCATCGTATAGCGCACAATCGCTTTGGGAACCGTCTCCAGGTCGCGCAGCGAGGTGGTAAGGGAGGAACCCATCCCCTCGGTCATATATTCCGAGACAAGGGAATATCCGTCGGCCGAGATGGAATTGTCGACATCCTTGATAAGGGATTTGCCGAAGGAAATACCCCACTCGGATAAAAACTCATTCAGTTCGTGGAATTCCTGCGTTCCCATGGCGTTGGCGTCCATGAAGACCATGAGATTGCCGTAAGCGTCAAGGAAATCGGCGATTTTCGCTATCTCGTTTGTCTCCTGATTTACACCGAGGAAGTCATATTTCGGCCCGTTTATAACCACAACCTGGGCGGACGGGTCTATGTCCTCCTTTGTAAGGTCAATGGTCCGCACATCGTAGCCGGCCAGCTCAAACAGACCCGCGAGCTGTGACGACGTGGTGGTTTCCCCGTGTCCTACCGTAAAATACGCGATAGGGTTGCTGTAACACAACTGCATGATGGCGCTTGTTATCTTCATTTCGCCGTTAAACGCGAACACCCTGTTGTCGCTCTCGGCGAAGGTGTAGAAGGCTTCGATGGCAAACACGCGGTAATCGGAACCGTTTTCTATTATGACATTGGTGGTCTTTATCGTGGTCGCGGCGGTGGTCTTGTATTTGTTAACCGAAGACGGGTTGGTGATGATGTCCAGATATTCCACTTCGACAAAATCGAATTCCTTTTCGTAGGATAACGCGCTCTGATGAACAAGCTTCTGGTGATATTCTTCCTCAAGCTTGTCCCGGGGGGTGCAAAAGATAATCTTTATATGCACATCCTCCGACGAAAGGTCGGCCAGCAGTTCCCTTGACGCGTCGGTTATACCATACAGCTGTTCCGCCGTCATATCCGAATACCACAGCAGCGCCCGCGCCAGCATACCGAATATGGCGTTGAAGGCAATTATCGAGGCGACTACAACAACGGTAAAGACTACAGCCGCGGAACCGTATTTAAAGCGTCTGTCCGAGAAGAAGGATTTTTTCTTTTTTGTTGTGTTTTTAGTGTCTTTATTCATGCTATTTATATTTCCCCTTTCTTCCCGTCACGACCAGCGGCGTTTTTCATAAACGCGCACCGTCAGGAAAAGGAAAATAAACATTATCGAGATATAATAGAGCAGCGCGGCATAATCGAACATGCCGAAGGTAAAGTTTGTAAAACGGCTGAATATGGACAGCCAGGACAGTACGGCGCGGACGGCGTATACATCGATATACTGGTTGAGGAAGGCGCACAAAAGCGACGCCATCAGTATCGCCATCGTTCCGATAACCGCCGTAATCTGATTTTCGGTAAGGGAGGACACAAACAGTCCGACCGCGACAAACGCGCCCCCGAGCAGCAGTATGGCGATGGAATAGCCGATCAGGGTCGCCCGGAGATTCGGCACCGTGAGCGCGTCGGGCGCGTAACGGAAGAGCACATAATAGTCCAGACAGGATATGAGATAGGTGCCGGCAAACATGGTATACGCCGCGAGAAACTTGGCGGTAATCATGGCGGGCAGCGAGACCGGAGCGGTGAGCAGCAGCTGCTCGGTCTTCATCTTGCGCTCCTCGGACAGTGATTTCATCGTAAGCAGGGGTATGATTACCGCGAAGACAAAAATCATAATCGTAAAATACATGGCCAGGTCGGTGTCACTGCCCCCGATAACCGCCTGTACGGTAAACATTGAGAACAGAAAGCCGCTGACCGCAAGATACGCGGCAATATATATATAACCGATGGGCGATGTAAAATACGCTCTCATCTCACGTTTGTATATGGCGAGCATTATTGACCCCCCTCTTCCTGCTTTTCTTTGTTGGCAGCGTCTGCCGGCGCGACCTTTATGCGTCTGCGTTTTGACCTTGAAACGCTTTCGGAGACGTCAACCAGTGCAATGAAAATATCCTCCAGACTGATGCCTATCGCCTCCATGCCGATTACAGGCCAGTGGTTTTCCGCGAGCAGGGCAAACAGACTCTTGCGTATGTCTATCCCGGCCTCGCTTTCCACCACATATGTGGTGCTGTCCAGTTCATGCTCGGAGAGCGCCTCCACATAGGTTACGCTGCGGTGCTTTTTCAGCGCCGCGGTCACCTCTTTTTGCGGTCCGCAGATTTTTACCGAGATACGGCGGTTGCCCCCGACGATATTGGAGATGTCCTCCGTGCGCTCATCGGCGACTATGCGGCCTTTATTAATAATAACCACCCGGTCACAGGTCGCCTGGACCTCCGACAGGATATGTGTTGAGAGTATAACCGTATGGTCACGTCCCAGCGTGCGGATGAGGTTGCGGATTTCTATTATCTGCTTGGGGTCCAGTCCTATCGTAGGCTCGTCAAGGACGATAACCCTGGGATTCCCGACCAGCGCCTGCGCAATGCCCACACGCTGCCGGTATCCCTTGGACAGGTTGCCGATAACCCGGTTCTTTACATCCGCGATTTTGGTAACCTCGGCAATCTCCTCGAGATGTTTGGAGCGGTTAAAGCGGCAGTTTTTAAGGTCATAGACAAAACCCAGATATTCGCTTACCGTCATATCCACATACAGCGGGGGCTGTTCGGGCAGATATCCGATAAGTTTTTTTGCTTCCATGTCATTGTCGAGTATGTCGTGTCCGTCGATTGTAACCTCGCCCGACGTTGAAGACAGATATCCGGTCAGGATATTCATCGTCGTTGTCTTTCCTGCTCCGTTGGGACCGAGAAAACCTACGATTTCACCGTCGCCGACGGTAAAGCTGATATCGTTAACGGCATATTTGTCACCGTATTGCTTTACCAGGTTTTCGATTTTTATCATATATAATAATTTCTCCCGATAATAATTTGTCTGATTATGCTATTATAATACCTTATTGTGACGGTTTAGTGAAGTTCATATGAGAAATCCCGTGATAATCATAAAAAACATCCCGTTATCTTATCTGTCCGCAGCCGTCAATCAGATA
>JAQVWU010000328.1 GCA_028709565.1 Eubacteriales bacterium | reverse complement strand
CGCCGAACCAGCAGTCATTGCCTATGCGGACCGGCTTGGCGTAGCAGAAGCGCTTTTCGCTGCCCTCGCTGTCCAGAATTCTGAAGCGCTCGTCGTGCAGCATGGGGTGGACGGGGGTGACAATGGTCACGTTGGGACCGAAGTTGCAGTCGTCGCCGATAACTACTTCAGCGTCGTCCTGTATCGTGAGGTTATAGTTGCCGAAAAACCGTTTGCCTATCTTGGTATGGCGGCCGTAATGAAAGAAGACCGGGCCCTGAATGAACCCGCCCTCGCCGAATTCGCCGAGTATCTCGGTTATCAGCCGCTGTCTTTTTTCGGTTTCGTGTTCATAGGTTTTGCTGTAGTCCATGCTTAGGTTATGGGAACGCAGTTTTATGGCCCTGAGCTCGGGGTCGCCGGGGCAGAAGAGCACCCCCGCCTTGATTTTTTCTTCTTCAGTCGTGTTGTAATTTAATTCTTCGGTCATATCGTTTTCCTTTCGCGCATGATATATATATGTTGACGGCGCTATTATATCACAAAAAACACTTGCAAACAACGGGGTTTTGTTATATAATTATTATATTGATGTAATAAGTTGCGGGGACGGGGCATATAATGACAGTTAGGTTAGAATACGCCGAATGTAACAGTTTTGTAAATCTTGCTGCAATACACGTTTACTTAATGAGTAAAATGTGTTATAATATATATACGGATGTACATCATGCCATATGTATGCGTATTTTTGCGCATTTGTATTATGGAGTTTATATATAACCGTACAGATTACCCCGGACGATTCCGGAGTATCCTGTGCTTTTTTGCATTGGCCCCGGACAAAGACTTTAAGAAAGGAAAGGTATTACATGAGATATCGGGTAAACGATACCGTACTGCACGGCATGCAGGGGGTATTTACAATCGAGGATATTGCCGATAAGGAGTTTAACGGAACAAAATCCTTATACTATGTGCTGAAGAATGTTGAGAATGACAGGTCAACGGTATTCGTTCCGGTTGACAATGAAGCCGCCACCTGCAAGATGCGGCTGGTGCTGTCAACCGTAGAGGTATATTCCCTCATCAGGAGTATGCCCGATATAGATACCGACTGGATTGACAACGACCGGACCCGCCGCGAGCGCTTTAAAGAGATTATTTTAAAGGGGAACAGAACCGATCTTGTCAGACTTATTAAATCGCTGCATGAGCACCGCAAGGTTCAGAAGGAAAAGGGCAAAAGGCTCAACACCACCGACGAGCGCTTTATGAAGGACGCGGAAAAGGTACTTTACGGGGAGATTGCCCACGTGATGGACATAAGCACCGATGAGGTTCTTCCCTTTATCAGACGGGAGCTGGCGGCTCAGGCTCAATAAATATCTTTTATTTAACAACTATTTAATAAAAAACCAAGGCTTAAAAGGCTTTGGTTTTTTATTTACACACGGCAGATTTTATGCTATAATCGGATTATAAATATAAAAACGCAATAATAAGACTAAACGGGGGTCAATATGAATCATGTCTCGGTGTCAAAAGAGGAACTGAATCAGCGGCTGGTCCGCTTTATCGCCGCCATGAACGAAACCGATGCCGGCTGGGATACGGCTTTTATTCTGAGCAGGGTCAATCAGTATTATTTTACCGGTACGGTGCAGGACGGCATGCTCACAATCAAAAAGGACGGCGGTATATTTTACTTTGTCCGCCGCAGCGCTGAAAGGGCTAAAGCGGAATCCCCCCTGGACATAGTCCGGGGCATGACCGGCTACCGGGACGCGGCCGCCGTGCTGGGACCCGAATGCGGAAAGACCTATATGGAAACCGAGGTGGTCACCCTGGGTATTCTGACACGGCTGCGCCGGCATTTCAATATGGGGGAAATCGTCTCCCTCGACCGCGCGATCCGGTCGGTGAGGGCGGTAAAGTCGCCCTATGAGCTGGAGTGGATGACCCGGTCGGGCAGGGTCCACAGGGCGTTTCTTGAGGAAACGGTTCCGTCAATGCTGCGCGAGGGGATCAGCGAGGCCGATTTTGTCGCCGAGCTCTATGAAAGGATGGTAAAACTCGGCTATCACGGGGTCAGCCGCTTTTCCATGTTCCAGACCGAGATGGTGGTGGGACAGGTGGGCTTCGGCGACAGTTCGCTGTATCCCACCGATTTTGACGGACCCGGGGGATCCCGGGGCATCTGCCCCGCCGTGCCCCTGCTGGGCAGCCGGGAGCGGAAACTGAGCAGGGGGGATTTGGTCTTTGTGGATATAGGCTTCGGCATGAACGGCTACCACAGCGACAAAACCCAGGTATACGCCTTTGGGTGTCAGCCCGAAGCCGAAACGGTGAGGGCCCACCGCGCCTGTATCGGGATTCAGTCGCACATTGCCGGCATGCTCAAACCCGGAGCGATACCCGCCGATATATACGACACGGTAACCGGCGGACTCAGCGATGCATTCAAACAAAACTTCATGGGTTTCGGCAGCCGCAGGGTCAGCTTTCTGGGTCACGGTATCGGCCTGCATGTCGACGAGATGCCGGTCATCGCCGGCGGCTTCACCGACGCACTGCGGGAGAACATGGTGATCGCCGTCGAACCGAAAAAGGGCATTGCGGGGGTCGGCATGGTGGGTGTGGAGGATACCTATATCGTCAAACCCGGCGGGGGGCAGTGCATCACCGGCGGGGGCAGGGATATTATCACAGTATAAAAAACAAACCAAAACACGGAGGGAATCGATGGCCGTTTATTATATCGCGAACACGGGAGACGACGCCCGTGACGGGACCGATCCGCGCGCGCCCCGGCGCAGTCTGCAAAAGCTCAACGCCGGCGACACGGTAAAATTCCGCCGCGGCGACACCTTTTACGGCAGGATAGAACCGCCGCCCCACACCGCCTATACGTCATACGGAGAGGGACCGAAGCCGGTTATCAGCCAGTATAAAAGGGCGCTGCCCTCATCGTGGGAAGCGATGGGCGGGAATGTGTGGAGGCTGGACCTTGCCGATATCGGCGCATATACCGGCAACACGACGAATATCGACGCCAACGCGGGCTTTCTGAAGGTCTCGGGCAGGATATACGCGCATAAGCGCTTTGAAGCAAAGGCGCTGCGGCAGACCTGGGATTTTTATAATGACGAACGGTATGTGTATGTCAGGGCGGAGAAACACCCGGCGGAGCTGTCCGACGATATCCGCATTGCCTGCAATATCGGCTGCATGCGCTTTGCCGACAATCTCAGGGTGTCGCATCTGGCCTTTGTCGGCTCGGGAGGTCACGGCATATCGGGTACGGTCCGCGGGGCGTCAATCAGCGACTGCGAATTTCACGAACTGGGGGGCTCGCAGCTCATGGGCTATGAGCGGCCCGATACCCGCTACGGCAACGGTATTGAATGCTGGTCAAACTCTTCGGATGTGACGGTGGAGCGCTGCCGCTTCTCGGGCATATATGATGTGGCCATAACCATGCAGGGCAACAAAGTTGAACGGTGCTGGGAGAACATGCTCTTCCGGGACAATGTGATGTGGAACAACCAGCAGTGTTTTGAGATATGGTCGGATGGCGGCAAAGAAGACACCGGGTTTAAAAACTGTGTGTTTGAAAACAATGTCTGCCTCGATTCCGGCTATTGCTGGGGAAACGCTGTACGGCCGGATAAAAACAGCGCCTCCCATC
>JAQVWU010000327.1 GCA_028709565.1 Eubacteriales bacterium | reverse complement strand
CGACCTTTGTCAGCGAGGAAAACGCCGATGCCGCCATTGTCAAATACGGCAATCCGCAGCTGTGTATCGACGCGATGTCAAAGATCGGCTGTTATGGCTATTATGTCCGGGAAAATCGCTACAATCTTTTTGCCGATTACGAAACGCTGCCCGAGCATGTATGCAGCGTGAACGTACGACATTTCAGGGACGCGCTGGAACGGCGCGGCGCCGCATGGAAGGACATGATAAAAAAAGAACTGCCGGCGCAGCTTAATTCACATCCGACCTTTAATCAGCGGCGTGAAAATCTCGGAGTGAATGATTTTAACATAGATATCAGCCCGTCCCACAGCGCGCTGACCGGGGAATGGGCGCGGCTGGCGAAGTTCACCGACAGGAGGATTGCCGATCGCATGAAGCAGGATTACGGCAAAAAGCGTCGAAAATTCTATACCCGTTCGATTGACAGGGTAAAGGCATGGGAGGATTCGGACAGGACCCGCCCGCCCGAGGAAATGCGTCCGGTAATCGACGCCTACATGAATCTCATGCGTGTCCAAGAGGCGGAGCGTCTCTGCGCACAGACCGCCGGACGCACCGACAATGACAACGCTAAAGCTTACCCGCTCTTTATGTCGGGTCAGATAAAACTGAACGCCTGCGACAGCGGCGGTATCGGGCTGATACGGCGCGCCATTGCCATAAAGGCCGATTATACCGCTCCCGGCATGAATCTTATCGGCGAATTCTGCCGCCAAACGGGCATGAAAGCCGAACTCGAAGCGCACCGGGCAGCCGCGCCTGAGGCAATCCAGCGGGCTAAAGACACGGTCGGCAGGACGGCTGTGCTGCGCCGCAGGGACAGGCTCTCCCCCGTGCCTGATAACGGAGATATGAAAGCGCACATCGACCGCATAACCGGTCTCGGACAGGGGAACGTAATTGAAATATACGCGGTGCGCAAGACGATTGGCGATGATTTCTTCACCGACGCCTTCGTCATAAAATTCAAACCGCGCCTTGACACTGAAATTGCCGACGAACTGCTGTTTGATATATTCTGTTATCTGGACGCTTTTCCCTCAAAGAATCACCGATCGGTTTTCGCTTATAATAAGGCCACCGCGTTTGCCGTTAAGAAGATATCCAAATCACGCGTATATAAAGCCTGAGCTATTTGAACGCGTATGTCGATACGGCCCGGCGCCACGCGTCGTTATCCATGGGAAAGCTGCCGCCGCCCGTCCTGCGGGCATGTTCCCAAAAACGGCTGACGGTCAGATCCGAGGCGCTGCGCAGATGGGAGATATACAGCCTGCCCCAAAACCCGGCGTGGGGATAGGGCGTGAACCCGCGCACGGCGTCTATGGTCCGGTCAATGTCGTATGCCACCCGGCGCAGGCTGATCTCGCCGTCGATAATCGCGTAGGGGGCGCGTGTATCATAATCACCCGGCATACCGCAGCTGCCGGGATTGAGCAGTGTTTTGCCCGACACCCTACCGAGAAACTGAAGGTGGTTATGACCGAACAGACAGATATCGCCGGGATAACCGGCAACCTCATGGGCGTATTCTTCGGCCGCGCGCTGCATACTGCGCATACCGTCACGCATGGTAAAGGGGGTCCTTTCCATCCTTCTCGCGTAATCCCCCGAATGGAAGATACCGAGCCGCGGCGAATGACCGATTAGCGATATGCTGTGGGACAGATGCAGTCTGCCGAACGGTGTTATCACATCGGCGGATTCGGGCAATGACTTCAAAAATTCCATATTTTCCCGCGACAGATTCTTATACGTCCAGAAATTGGGCAGCATCTGCTCGTGGTCACATACCTCCGGCCTGGTTTTATCGAGTGATATTATTCTGATATCGCCGTTGCCGAGTATTGCCGTAAGGTTGGGCAGAGAGCGGATGGTATCGGCAACGTCATTGAGAAAGGGCGTGTCCCGCAGATAATCTCCGAGCAGCAGATACGCCTCCGCGCCCATGGTCCGCGCGTCTTCGATTACCGCCCTGAAGGCGGGGTAGTTGCCGTGTATGTCGGCTATCACCGCGTAAATCATTGTTTCCCCCTGTTTTGGCACTATCTATACCGTTTTTAAGTATATGCCGCTGTCATCTCTTCAAAATACGGGTAAAACCTTTTGTCTAGAAATTCGCCGGATTTGATCATTGCGCGGATCTTATCGGCGGTCGCCCACATGGCGGCGCAGGTTTCGCTTTTCTGAAAGCGGATATCATCAACCGTCAGATCGGTCTCAAACACCCAGACATCCTGAAACCATGTATGTCCGTTATGTTCACGGTGGTCGATGCGGCGGAACATTGTGCCTCTTGCAGGATCGAGTTCAATACCCAGTTCCTCCCGCGTTTCCCGCAGCGCGGCGGCCAGGCTGTCCTCCCCGGCTATGGCGGAACCGCCGGTGGTCTCCCATTTGCCGTCCGCAATCGTGCCCCTGTCCGGCGAGCGCAGGTCAATCAGCCATTCTCCCCTGCCGTTGTGTTTCCAGACGTTTACGACCAGGTGATAATCCCCGGCTGTCAGTTTCCTGCCCCGTTCGGTATAGCGTCCGGTTTTGTTGCCGTCTCTGTCGAGGACGTCCCATATCTCACCGGGGAAATACTCCATCGGGGTCACGATACAGCCATAGTTGTCCTTTTGCTCTCCCGTTTGCCGAAACCCGTATTTCAGATAAAAGGGCAGGGCTCGGGGCGAGGAATCCAGAATTATTCTGTCCTGCCACCGCATCTTCAGTTCGCTGACAAGATTGTTGGTCAGCACCGCCGCGATACCCCGCCTGTGATATGCGCCGTCGACAAAGAGCATCAGTATTTCGCCATGATCCCGCCCCGCCGCCATCCCGACAATACTTTTTCCGTCCGACGCGATGAACATCGGGTATTCGCCCGATACCAGACCGGCGGCATTCGCCCTGTTGTCAATACAGTCTTTTTTAAAATTTACCGCGGCTTGGGGCGCGTAATCCGGGGCCGTATACGCCATGAAAACGCGATAGGCCAGGTCAAGGGCGGGCCCAACGTCCTTCGCGTTTGCTTTTCTGTAACCGATCATGTTATCTTTCATATCTCTGGCAGACCGGGCAGAAATAGACATTGCCGCCCATAAACGCTTCCCTCGTGATGATATCGCCGCAAACAGGACACGGGCTGTCCTTTGTTTTGGCCGACAGTTTTGTCCTGTATCCGCCGGGACGGCCAAATAAATCCTTTTCTGTGTCCCGCCCGCCACCCGCCGTCATTTCACACAGGGTGTGTCTCACACTGTTGTATATCGCTTCTTTTTCCCGCTGCGACAGCGTCTCCAGTTTGCGCCGCGGGTGAATTTTGGCGTTGAACAGTATATCCTGCAGCACGCCGTTGCCCAGCCCGGGAAAACGCTGTTCGGTGGCCAGAAAAGCCTTTACACTGTAGTTTTGCCTGACCCCGTCCATCAGTCCAAAGAAGTATTCTTCGGTGTTTTCTTCGGACAGCGGACTGATTTTGGTCTTTGAGGACAGATAATAACCGTTTTCCCCGTCATCCGCGCCGGTCAATAATATCCCACCGTACATCTGCACCGAGCACACAAGCGAGGAATTGTCATCAAACTCCACGCGCAGCTGATGTTTTTCGGGAATTTTTTCACCGGACGCAAAATACCGGATATTGACACCGTCAAACAGCACAA
>JAQVWU010000326.1 GCA_028709565.1 Eubacteriales bacterium | reverse complement strand
GGATGAAACATCGAATACGGTGTTTATATCCCAGCGCATGTTTCAGAACGCGCTGGAATTCGCCGGCTTTCTGCGAAAATTCTACGGATACGAAAACGCGCAGTATGTTCTGAGGATATTAATCGATCGCAATATCGTTTTGCAGAATACACTCGTTGATATTGAGAACGGCAATGAGGAGAAAGCGGCGGCAGGAATAGCTGAATGGTTCCGGCTCTCCGGGCAGCTTACCGAGCAGCTGGCGGAAATGAACCCGTATTGGGACCCGGCCGGACTGAACGATTTCATGAATACGCACTGGGCGGTTGTGGAACATGAAATGCGATATCGTCTGGCGCAGCGCGGCGGAAGTCCCGAAATATTCGAATATCCGGAATCGGATCTCTTCGCGACTAATTTCGCGGATTTTTTGGCTCAGGGCATTATCCGGCAGTTCGGTATTAACGCGGGGTGAAAATATGTATCTGTATCGCGGCGGCAAAAGCACGATGACGGCGGGACCTTTAACCCAGCTTGAGGTCATCTCCGCCTTCCGCGGTTATGCCACGCGGCACGTGCTGTGGACCCGGGCGTATATGGCGGCCATTATAAGCGAAACGGGAAATGCCGATTATACCGAGCAGCGCTGTGCCGAAAACACCCGGGAGTTTGCGGATATGATCGGCAGATATTACGGCTATGAAAACGCCCGGGCAGTCGAGCGGTTTGTAACCGAGGGTACCGCCGCCGCCCGGAGCCTGCTGCGACATATAAAATCGGGAAACGGGTCGTCATACGCCAGGATTGCAGACGAGCGAAAGGGCAAAGCCGAACAAATGGCGCGGCTGTATGGGACGATGAATCCCAACTGGAAAACCGACGAGCTGCGTCGGTATATGCAAGATCAGTATGCGGAGATGGAATGGGAGATGAGGCACCATCTGGCGCATCACACCCCCGATTTTACGGGGCACCGGGCAGCCGACCTCACGGCGCTGGAAATGGCCGATTATATGGCGGAGGGATTTATAAAGCAATTCGGCATCATGTATTAGACCCGCGTTTCAAAATAAATCCCGGCTGTCATATCCGATAACCGGGGAATGCTATTTTGTCACGAAATTAACACTTTGTGTTAATAAGGCTATTGACAAATGTTCTCAAACGGTGTAAAATATATATACGAATTGTCGAAAGAAGTCGAAATGCCCACAGCTGTTAGGAGGTACCAAATGGAAAACTGGCCTGCCATCCGCGACTGTATCAGCGGGATACTTCGAAGGCAACACTATCACGGAACACGCTGTTTCTTAACCGCATATCAAATCGCCGTCCTGGTTAACGAAGAAGACAGCAGTCTGAGGGGAGATTTGCCGATAGGAGGGTTGTACGCCGGACCGGAAAGCTTTGCAAGTAAAATTGCCAGGTGTTTGTCCAACGACATCAGAAGAAAAGAAACCAAAGGCCTTGAAATGCAATTTTTCAGCATGAAAGGGCTGGATTCATTTTGTTTTGATAACGGAAATGTGCCGTCCGGCGACGAGTTCTCAATGTTCCATATAACCAGTTGACGTAAAGCGTAATCCCGGTTGTCGTATATGATGACCGGGAATTTGCTATTTTAAGCTGTCAAACCCGGGTAACGGGAAATGATGTGTTGGGGCGGGAGCCTTTTTTTATTTGCTTTATTAAAAATTAAAAATCGCTTCGTTGATATATATTTCATGTTGCAAAACGCTGCGGATTGTGTTAATATATTCTCGTATTATTGACGATTATTTTACCGTTAGGAGAATGACAATGGGTAAATCGAAACTGGCGTCGGTGCTGTGCGCGCTGCTTGCGTTGTGCTTTTTTGTTTCCTGCGCCCAGGACCTGCCGCAAACGGGCGGCGAGACGGCCGTGACGAGCGATGCGGCGGAGACTGCCGAATTTGCGGAGCCGGATTACCCCGACAATGACTACGGGGGCAGGGCCTTTAATATACTGTATCTGGAGTGGGGTACATATCAGCATTATTTCTTCGCCGACGAACTGACCGGCGAGAGCATGAACGACACGCTGCACAAGCGGCAGACCGCCGTTGAGGAGGCCCTCAATATCGAATTCACGCGTCAGGGGGTGACGGGGCACTATGATGTCAAGTCGAATCTGAGCGCCTCGGTGCATGCCGGGGACGGCGGGTATGACCTGGTGCTGGCCCATTGCTATATACCGCTGACCGCCATGATTACCGAGAACCTGCTGTATAACTGGTATGACATTCCATTTATCGACATGACAGCCGTCTACTGGAACAGTTATAACGACCGGCTGGCGGTAAACGGTATTCTGCCCTATGCGTCGAGCGATTATATAATCACCGATCCCAACAGTGTGTTCTTTAATAAAGATCTGGTGCGGGCGTATAACCTCCGGAGCCCATACGATCAGGTCACCGGCGGGCAGTGGACCTGGACCGGGCTGACCGAGATGGCCAGAGGGGTGAGCGAGGACCTGGACGGCAACGGCGTATTCGATGAAAACGACCAATACGGATTCATGGGCGAGTTGGGCTGGCAGTTTGACGGCATACGCAATGCCATCGGCGAAAAGGTGGTCTCGGTGGACACGGACGGGCGGCTTGTGATTAATCCCTACACAGAGAAGACGGCCGAGGTTGTAAATCAGATCTATGACCTGCTGTATACCGACAACACTTCTTTCACGTGGGGGTACAGCGAGGTTTATGACCCCAACCACGGGGGTATCCCGCCGGTGGACTTCGGTCAGGGACAGGCGCTGTTTTACCTCGTTCCGCTGAGTTCGGCCCGGGCCTATCGCGCCACCGAGGTGGATTTCGGCATTCTGCCCTTCCCGAAATACGACGAGGCACAGGAGCGGTATATCACCACCAACTGGAGCGGTCTCATGTGCGTACCCGTCACCGTCACCGACCCGGAGCTGGTGGGTATTGTCTGCGAGATGCTGGCCGTTGAGGGCAGAAAGTCGGTCCGTCCGGCTTATTACGACGTGCTGCTGGCCTCCAAGATCGCGCGGGACAACGAGTCGGTCGTGATGCTGGATATCATCTACGACAACTGCGAGTATGATCTGGGTCTCAACTACGGCGGGGGCAACATATGGTATATGATGAGTCAGCTCATGACCGCCAAGGACACAAACATAGCCTCGTTTTTCGAGAAGAATCTCAAGCAGGACCAGCTGAATCTGGACAAACTCCACGAAGCCTTTCTTGAGTACGGCGCATAAATTATCGTGTTTGTTGCAAACGCAACAGCTTTATTGCGGACGCGGTGTTATAATCGCTGCAGACCAACGATAAAATCCTAAAAACACGGTCCGAAGGCATATTTGTTTATAATTTAGTGTTATAATGGTTATATGTCAAATAAAAAACAAGAACCGGAGGGTATAGAGCATGAAAAAGTATATCTGTATTGTATGCGAGTATATTTACGACCCGGAAAAGGGCGATCCGGAGGGGAACATCGCGCCGGGCACGGCCTTTGAGGACCTGCCGGATGACTGGGTTTGTCCCGAGTGTTATGTGGATAAAGATAATTTCGAGCCTGTCGAAGAATAGATTCTATAATTGAGAATTCAGGAGGAATAAAATTATGAGTATGTTTTGCTATCAGTGCCAGGAAACGGCCAGGGGCAAGGGCTGCGAGGTCAAGGGTGTATGCGGCAAGACGGAAGAG
>JAQVWU010000325.1 GCA_028709565.1 Eubacteriales bacterium | reverse complement strand
TGCGCTTCATAGCCGAACGCGGCTCTTTTTGCGGGATCGGTAAAGACAGCACCGCAATCGCCACAGTTGTTTACAACCGCAAGTGACGGGGTCTGTATATTTTCTTTTTCGTTCATAGTTTTTCCTTACCTAAATATTCAAAGAAGCATCTTGGTGATAACCTCTTCAGTACATGATATGCTGCCGGCATTTAATAGGTTCAGGTCTCCTGTAAAAAAGTCCCGACGCTTGTCTTATCATGACCTCATAGATAAAAAAAACGGGGACCCAACCGTCCGCGGGTCCGCTTTTATGTTTTTATATATTTATCCCTTTTTGGCACGCTCCTGCCGGTTTTCCCCCTCCCCATAAAACCGCATCACCTCATCGGGGGGCAGCGGTTTGCTCAGGTAATACCCCTGTATATAATCGCAGCCCAGCTGTCTGAGAGCGTCCAGCTGTTCTTTTTTTTCCACGCCTTCCGCGATGACCTTTCTGTCCATTTTATGAGCGACGTTTATTATGGCTTCAATTATCAGATTATAGGTATGGTCCAGGACGTGGTCGATAAGAAATTTGTCGATTTTTATATAATCCAGCGGAATCCGAAACATATTGACCAGCGAGTTATAGCCTGTACCATAATCATCCAGGGCAATGCGGATACCCCGCTGCCGGAGATGTTCAAAGAACGGGATGATAATCTCCTGATTTTCCATAATACCTCTTTCGGTGAGCTCAATCTCCAGCAGGGACAGGTCCAGTCGGCTGTCTTCAAGAATTTCGGCAATATAGCTTATTACGGAATTGTTATCCAGATCCTTCGGCGAAATGTTAATTGCAATATTAACCGGGGTTCCCGCCAGCTTCCAGTGTTCTTTTTGCCCGATGGCCTTTTTGATTACGATTTTTGTAATCTCGCGGATAATGCCCGCTTCCTCGGCGGTTTTGAGAAATTCACCGGGCCCGAGCTGCCCCCTTGTGGGGTGATTCCATCTCAGCAGCGCCTCCACGCTCCGGTCGCCCTCTCCGGTTAAACTCACCTTCGGCTGATATACCAGCGACAGTTCATCGTTTTGTATGGCGTTTAAGAGTTGGGGTATCAGTTCGGACTGATTTTTGCTCCTGATTTCCATTTCGTCATCAAAAACATAAATCCCGATTTTACCGGTTGCCCGGTCCAGTGTCATTTTCATTTTCTTAATCAGCTGATATGAGTCGGAGGTCTGCAGCGGGCAGTATACGACGCAGCCGTTGATGAGCAGTCTGATCTCGATCCGATCGATCAAAAACGGTTCAAGGGTTTTATTCAGGAATGCCTCTCCGAGGCTTTTGGCGTCCGCAATGCTCATACCGGGCAAAATCACCGCGAATTCGTTGGTGTCTATGGAATAAACGGTCTTGCCGCTCAATCGCGACAGCATCTCCAGGGCCTTTACTATTACACAAACACCTATATCATAGCTGATGTTTTGATTGATACCGCTTATATTTACCACCCTGAATCCGATTATGGAAAAGGGCGTTTCCCGGTCCAGCAGTTCGTCCAGGTCAACGTTCAATTTGCCTATGTTGGGATATCCCGTTATGATGTTTATATACGCCCTGTCCGTTTCCGCTTTTTTGTATGCTTTAATGCGCCTGAAAAACAAAGCGCTTGTTATGCCGATTGTGACAAACACAGACAGTCTTACCATCCAATTGACGGCCGGCTGCATTAATCCCGACGCGACATTCTGCGGCATCAGCGGCCCCACCGCGAGCCCGGCCAACAAAGCCGCCGCCGCGGCTTCTTTAATGCCGAGATAACAGGCCGACAGGATAATGGGTAAGTACATCAGATGGGAAAACGCGTAATTGGTGCCGCCCGTTAAATAGACTAAACAGGTCACCGCCAGAATAAGCGCCAGAATAACGAGCTCGGCGATTATATAACGGGTTTTTAGGTGTATGCGCCGAACAGGTATATTTTTTTGCATTTTTGATGTCTCATTCCATAATAAAAATTTAAAGACATGCGTCTTAGAATAATTATACAGAATTTTTCGCCAAAATGCAACACTATTATCGGAATACTTGTACTTTTCGCAGCCGGCGCGTGGCTGAATATACGCTCAATATGCATGTCGCATCCGTTTTTGCTAAACCGGTATATCCCGCATTAACAGAAACATACGGGCATTATATTGACAATATATGTTTTTTCCGATATAATAACGGCATACAGCATCCCGATAAGGAGAAACACATGGATCTCAACAGGAAGAATATTCTTAAAATTATTTTTATCGTCTTTGTCTCGGCGCTCATGTTCGTGCTGATACAGAATTTCCAGGCGGTGCTTGCCTTTTTGCGGAAGGTAATGGCTGTGCTCTCCCCCTTTATCGCCGGACTTGCCATCGCCTTTATCCTCAACGTGATCATGCGCTTTTTTGAAAACAGGGTGTTCGGCCGGCTGCAGGCGAAAAATTACCGCGTGTGGAACCGCATCAGCCGTCCGGTCTGCCTGGTGCTGAGCTTTGTTGTGGTCAGCGCCGTGGTGACCGTGCTGGTATTGCTCATCGCGCCCCAGATACGCGAGACCATTTTGGCGGTGGCGCGGGACCTGCCGGTGCGCACCGAGGCCCTCGCCCGGTCGGTTACCGGTTTTCTGGAGCGTTTCAATCTCTCACTGGATACCATCGACCGTTTTGATATCGACTGGAAGAGCATTTCCACCGACATTATCAACTATTTCAGGACCGGGGGTACCACCGTCATCACCAATACCATAGACTTCACCTCCGGGGTGGTCAGAACCATCTTCAACCTGATTCTGGGTTTTATCTTCTCGGTCTACCTGCTGCTCTCCAAGGAAAAACTGTCCTCGCAGTTCAAGCGGTTGCTGCGCGCCCTGTTCGGCGAGAAGACGGCGGAGGGTTTTTTTGAGGTCGCCGCCATCTCAAACGATATCTTCTCGAAATTTGTCATCGGCCAGGCCACCGAGGCGGTGATTCTGGGAATTTTGTGCTATATCGGCATGCTCATCTTCGACATGCCCTACGCGATAATGATCTCCTCGCTGGTCGCCGTCACCGCCCTCATTCCCATATTCGGCGCCTTCATCGGCACGGCAATCGGTGCGCTCATAATACTGCTCCAGAGCCCCGTAAAGGCCCTGTGGTTTGTGATATTCATCATAATATTGCAGCAGATTGAGTCCAATATCATCTACCCCCGGGTGGTCGGCACCTCGGTGGGTCTGCCCGGCATCTGGGTGCTCTTTGCGGTTACCGCGGGCGGCAGCATGTTCGGCGTCATCGGCATGCTGGTCAGCGTCCCGGTATGCGCGGTGCTCTACTACCTGCTGCGGGAGTATGTGCGCGGCAAGCCGGATAAACACCGCCGCGCGTTCTAGGCTTTATCCGCGAATTTTTTACATCAGTATCCCGGTTCGAATTTAATCATGTCGCCGTATTTCAGCCGGTTGAGCTCTTCCTTTTCGGCAATCGCCCTCTCCGGGTCTATGTCATACACGCTGGCGCGGGCGAGGGCGTAATAGATGACATCCCAGATCTCCTCGTCAATCGTACCCTTTATACCGGCCTGCAAACCCCCCTTTGCATACCGGCTCCCCGACCTCCTCGGCCAGCTTCATAAAATAGTCCCCTTTTCGTTCGGGGTCATGGTCCCTGGTCCTGATGTACCCAACCGTTGAGATCGGAAGAGCACACG
>JAQVWU010000324.1 GCA_028709565.1 Eubacteriales bacterium | reverse complement strand
GCGGCATCAAATGCTTCTCCGCCAAAGCCGCGGAGGAAATCTTTCGGCTGTGTGAGGTAAACCGGTTCGCCTTTGACTTGGAGGCGCTGATCATCGGTGAACATCTGGGCTATAAGATAAGCGAACTGGCGGTGACGGTTATCAATCACCGGGAAACCGAATCAAAAATAAAACCGGTCAGGGATACGCTGCGTATGCTCGGTGACATCAGGAAAATAAAAAAGAGGGCTAAAAATATAACCCCGTAATTAAATCCCGTATAATGCCGCTCGTCAGGGCGGCATTTTGATGATATTGAACAATATACATACCAAATATATACAATATAAATACAAATTAATCGGTTCATAATAATTTTACAATAAATATTAAGATAAGTATAGATTTTATGGCTTAAAAATGGTAAATTTTAATCAAGTAATTAGCACTTAACACCCGAGAGTGCTAATTCGGAGCATCAACTGCGTATAACAGGAAGGGAGGCGCGGTATATGCATAAAGAAGCCTATGAGTTGAGCGAAAGAAAAAAACTTATATTACGTACCATCATTGATGCGTATATTGCCGGCGGCGAGCCGGTTGGGTCCAAATTTCTGACAACAAACAAACGGATAACCTTATCGTCGGCCACAATCAGGAACGAGATGGCGGAACTCGAGGAGATGGGATATCTGACACAGCCCCATACCTCAGCCGGCAGGATTCCGTCAGAGAAGGGTTACCGCTTTTATGTTGACAGCCTCATGCGCAATTACAGGCTGTCCTCCGACGAGCTGCGCGCCCTGAACAATCTGGTGCAAAACAAGATTTCGGAACTTGACAGCGTCCTTGAATATGCCGGCAGACTGGTTTCCTCACTGACAAACTACACATCTCTGACCGTCAAACCGCGCACCGACGCCGTTAAGATATTGCGTTATAAAATATTAAAACTTAATTCCGACGGGTTTCTGCTTATTATGATAACCGCTACCCAAACGGTAAAGACTAAATATATTCACATGACAAGCGCGACCGACGATGACGGACTTATACGGCTGGAGAGAGCGCTGAACGAACTGATGTGCGATATTGACATGAACACCGTGACTATGCCCCTTATGATGCAGCTGCAGGCGCAGCTTGTCGGTTACGATTCGCAGGTGTCTCCGGTTATGAGATGTATATATGAAGCGGCAAACGAATCGGACAGCGGTGATCTCAAGCTCGACGGGGTGAACAGACTTTTGCAATATCCGGAATTTAATAATATCGACACCCTTTCGAGTATGCTGGAAGTACTGGAGCGTAAGGAAGACATACTAGATGTGGTCTCTAAATCCGACAAAAGACTGATAAATATCTATATCGGCAATGAAATCGAGCTGGCTGCGATGCGTCATACGAGTCTTGTATTCAAGACCATCTCATCGGGCAGTCATGTTGTGGGCGCAATAGGGGTCATAGGACCCTGCCGGATGGATTATTCAAAGGTAATTACAACCGTGGAATATCTTACCCTCGGCATAGCCGGGATGATAAGCGATGAAGAGGAAGACAGCGATATATATGACGGATATGAATGATGTAATATTAATACGGAGGTAATAAACCCGAATGAGTTATAACGGAGAGGAAAATATTAACAGCGAAACGTCCGAACAGCACGAGCAGCACGAAAAACCCGATCAGCTCGATCAGCTCGAACAGGAAGAAATCGGATCATGTGAATCATGTGAGCCATGTGAAACCGACGCGGAAGTGAAGATTGACGAAACCGAAACCGACGATAAAAACAGCCGGCGCGCCCTTAATATCGAAATCAAAAACCTGAAAAAGGAAAACAAAAAAAACGCCGATGCCCTTGCGGAGCTTGAGGACAGATATCTGCGTATGATTGCAGAATATGACAATTATCGCCGCCGGTCGGCAAAAGACCGCGACTCTGTATACAGCGACGCTTACGCAGACGCGCTGAAGGAAATTTTGCCTGTCATAGATAACCTTGAACGCGCGCTGACCTTTGCCGATACCGAAAACACAGACGATAAATTGACCGAGGGCGTTGTAATGACCCTGAATCAGTTTAACGATGCGCTGAATCATATGGGAGTGGTTCCCGTGGGTGTCAAGGGCGAAAATTTTGATCCGGAATATCATGACGCGGTAATGCATGAAGAGGATGAAACAAAGGGCGCGAACCTGGTCGACGAGGTGCTGCTCAAGGGCTATAAACGGGATGACAGGGTTATACGATACGCGATGGTTAAAGTGGTCAATTAAAAATATAATATAAATAATATATAATTTAAATAATAAATCATAATATAAACGGAGGAACAGGTATGGCAAAAATAATCGGTATAGATTTCGGTACCACAAATTCATGTGTTGCCGTATATGAAGGCGGAGAACCTATAGTAATAACAAATCCTGAGGGAGCGAGAACGACTCCCTCGGTTGTCGCCTTTTCAAAAAGCGGCGAACGTATGGTTGGGCAGGTGGCAAAACGGCAGGCAATTACAAATCCCGAGCGTACAATCAGTTCGATTAAGCGTGAAATGGGAACAGACCACCGTGTCAAAATAGATGATAAGGACTACACGCCGCAGGAGATATCCGCAATGGTGCTCCAGAAACTCAAGGCTGACGCTGAAGCTTATCTCGGAACTACGGTTACACAGGCGGTAATCACCGTTCCCGCCTACTTCTCGGACGCCCAGCGGCAGGCTACAAAGGACTCGGGTAAAATCGCCGGACTTGAGGTAATGCGTATTATAAACGAACCGACGGCGGCCGCGCTGGCGTATGGCATGGATAAAGAAAAAATCGAACAGAAGATTATGATTTTTGACCTGGGCGGCGGTACCTTTGACGTTTCGCTGCTTGAAATCGGCGACGGCGTATTTGAAGTACTGGCAACGGCGGGCAATAACCGCCTGGGCGGCGATGACTTCGATAAGCGCGTAATAGACTGGATTGCCGATCAGTTCAAGAAAGACAACGGAGGCATTGACCTGCGTCTGGATAAAATGGCGCATCAGCGCTTAAAAGAAGCGGCGGAAAAAGCCAAAATCGAGCTTTCGGGAATGGCGACAGCCTCTATAAACCTTCCGTTTATTACGGCTGACGCGACAGGCCCCAAACATTTTGAAACCACCCTGACCCGCGCCAAGTTCAATGAACTGACCGCCGACCTTGTCGAAGCCACCATGATTCCCACCAAGCGCGTGTTGTCCGACGCCGGACTCTCACCCTCGCAAATCGACCGGGTATTGCTTGTGGGCGGTTCCACCCGCATTCCCGCCGTACAGGACGCGGTAAAAGCTTTCACCGGTAAAGACCCCTTCAAAGGGATCAACCCCGACGAATGTGTCGCTCTGGGTGCCGCGGTTCAGGCCGGCGTTTTGGGAGGCGAGGTAAAAGACCTGCTGCTGCTGGACGTAACCCCCCTGTCCCTCGGTATCGAAACCCTTGGCGGCGTATTCAATCGCATAATAGACCGCAATACCACCATACCGGTTAAGAAGAGCCAGATCTATTCAACGGCAGCCGACGGTCAGACCTCGGTTGAGATCCACGTACTGCAGGGCGAACGCGACATGGCAAGGGGCAATACCACCCTGGGCCGCTTCATGCTTGACGGCATTCTGTCGGCTCCCCGCGGCGTTCCGCAGATAGAAGTGACCTTTGACATTGACGCGAGATCGGAAG
>JAQVWU010000323.1 GCA_028709565.1 Eubacteriales bacterium | reverse complement strand
AGCGCATTATCAGCGATTTCGGCACCGCCGCCTTCTGCATCGAGTGGATGGACAACCGGGACGAAATACTCAGGCTGTATGATATCCTGCGGGAAAAGATGGCGCAAATCTATCCTATAGTCGCCGGATCGCCCTTCAGGTTCAGCAATTACGGGGGCAATGTCACCCCGGAGGTTATCGGCAGAAGGGTTTTCGAGCAATACTATCTGCCCGTTTACGCCGAAGCCTGCGAGGTCTTCCACAAAGCGGGCAAAAAGATCGGTGTGCATTTTGACGCCGACAACAGGACCATCATGGACCTCATCGGCAATACCGGCCTGGATTATATCGAGGCTTACGATATCACCTCCAGCCCGCCCATACCCGAAGCGGAAAAGTATTTCAAAGACAAGGTGCTGTGGCTCAACTGGCCCAGCGGCCGGCAGTTGCTCAGCGAGGAGGGGATTATCGGTGAGACAAAGGTCATCATCGCCTCGTCGGGCGCGAAAACCGGCTTATCATCGGCATAACCGAGGATATTCCGAAAGAGATTCACAGACGCAACCTTCGGGCGATTCAGACGGCGATAGACGAAAATTAAAAACCGGGAGTAAAAAATGTTTGCATATCTTAAATATCTAAAACGGGCTGCCGCCGCGGTTTTGGCGGCGATTATATTATTCGGCGCCCTTTCCTGCGCCGCGGATACCGCACCGGAAACCGGTTCGACCGGAGATAGTACGGCGGTGACCGAAGATGAGGAGACGTCACCGGCAATTGAATACCGGGATCTGGACGGTTATATCTTTCGCGTGCTGGCGCGCAACAACAGCCATCACCTCAAGGATGTATACGCCGAAACGGAAAACGGCGATATTCTCAATGACGCGGTACTCATACGCAATTATACCATCGAGGATAAACTCAATATCAGTCTGGATATAATTCCCGCGGGCGACTGCGACACCGCGGATTTGGTCAATGCCCTGCGCGCCTCGGCGAAATCGGGCAGCGACGATTATGACCTGGCTTTAGGGCACACGCACCATATAGGCGCCTATGCCACCGAAAACGAGCTGTGCAACTGGCTGGATATCAGTACCATAGATTATGACAATCAATGGTGGAACGCCAACGTTATGGACGCCGCGACCGTGGGGGGCAGGCTGTTCTTTATCATGAGCGATTATGTGCTGGACGCCCTCGATTATACCTATACAATGGTATTCAATCAGCGCCTGTTCGCCGATTATAATCTGGACAACCCATATGATCATGTGGAAAAGGGCACATGGACCATCGACACGTTATACGCCCTGATACGGGGCACCGCCCGTGACCTGGACAACGACGGCAAATATACCGCCGAGGACTTTTACGGTCTGGTTTTTGAGCAGAACAATGTAGCCAGTATCGTCAGTTTTATGTACGCGGCCGGTCAGTTTGTGACCGAAAAGGACAGCGAGGGCATGCCGCGGCTCTGCTTCAATACGCCTAAGGCAGCCGATATAACCCAAAAGGTATACGATATCGTATATACGGGCAATCAGACCTATCTGCAGAACCCCGGGAACAGCCAGCTGGCATTCCGCTCGGGCAATACCCTCATGGCGGCCTGTTTTGTCAGGGACCTGATGCTGCTGCGGGATATGGAGGATTCCTACGGGATTCTGCCCTATCCGAAATACGATGAGCATCAGACAGCATATTATTCCCATGTCGGCGGCCACGCGTCCCTCATGTGCATACCGATCGCCGCCTATAACAATCTGGATACCATCGGGGTGATAATGGACGCCATATCCGGCCTTACCTCTCAGAATGTAATACCGAAATATTACGAGCAGGCCCTTCAGGCAAAGGGGCTGAGAGACCCCGAATCGGAAGCCATGCTTGATATGCTGATTAACGGCCGGGTATTCGATTTCGCATATTTTTATAATACCAACAGCGGGCTTGCCACCATGCTCTCAACGATGATAGCGGCCAAAAACAATAACTTTGCCTCCGAATACGCCAAACTCGAGGAGAGGTCGATTAAATATTTCCAGAAGGTGACCGATTCGCTGACCGCCGGTTAACGCTGCATCCCCGGCTTTTTCCGCATGCCGTCGGGGTTGGCCGCGCAGGTCAGCGCCGTTTCGGTGTCGATGATATTGCGCTGACAGAGATTATACAGATATGTATCCATACCGATCATGCCCTCTTTGGCGCAGCTCTGGATGACGGTGTCCGTCTGATGGACCTTGCATTCGCGGATTAAATTGCGTATGGCGCCGTTTGCGTGCATTATTTCAAAGGCGGGTATAATACCGCCGCTTATCGTGGGAACCAGCTGCTGCGATATGACCGATTGGAGCAGCATGGACAGCTGCAGGCGTATCTGGGGCTGCTGATTGGCGGGGAAGACATCGATAATGCGGTCGATGGTATTCACCGCTCCTATGGTGTGCAGGGTGGATATCACCAGATGACCGGTCTCGGCGGCGGTCATGGCGTATTTTATCGTCTCATAGTCGCGCATTTCGCCGATTAATATTATATCCGGAGACTGACGCAGACAGGCGCGCAGCGCCGATATATAATCCTCGGTGTCCGATTTAATTTCACGCTGACTTATCACGCAATTTTTGTTTTTGTGTATGTATTCAATGGGGTCTTCCAGCGTAATGATATGACCCGAACGGGTATTGTTCAGTTCGTCGATTATACAGGCCAGGGTGGTGGTCTTGCCGCTGCCCGCGGGACCGGTTATTAAAACCAGTCCCTTTTTTGCCGAACAGACGGTTTTTATTACCTCTTGATTGATATTGAGGTCGGTATATTTGGGTATGTTGAAGTTAACCGTGCGGATGACCGCTGCGAGGGAACCGCGCTGCTTATAGGCGCACACGCGGAAACGGGAGAGCCCCGAAACCGACATGGAAAAATCGTCGTCTCCGGTATCGGTTAAGACGGCGATATCGCGGCCGGCCAGCCGGTATATTTCGCCGATAATCTCCCCCGACGCGGGGGGCAGTATAACCTCCCCCGACTGCGCCGTTATTTTGCCGTTGATTTTAAAGGACACGGGCAGGCCGGATATGATGAAGATATCCGAGGCGGCCTGTTCTACGGCGGATCTGAGCAGATTTAAAATGTCATACATGTTATTCCTCCGGTTCAAAGAGCCGGTATCCGGTACCGGGGGACCAGTCGCCGGTGTGCACCGGTTTCCATTCCTGTATTTCGATATCTGTACCGATTATGCGCAGTCTTACCGAAAGTACCCGGTTTTCGTCAATGGGGACGGCATAATCTATACGGCGTTCCCCGCTGTCTTCCGACATCAGCGAGGCGGCAAGGGCGGTCGCTTCGCTGTCCGCTCTGTAATAAGCGGCGACCGAATCGGCCCAGCGGTTTGTCAGAGTCAGTTCCGCCTTCGATGTCAGCAGACTCAGGGCGGCGAAGATGGTCAGACACAGCACGGCAAATATCATGACCAGCGACAATGAGCCGGACAGGGCAGGGGATTTATCGTTCATCGGTCACCCCCGTTGTTCGCAGGGCGGTGACGTCAATCCCGAATATTCTTTTATTCCGTCGGTCAAAGACGGTGATCTCCGCCCGTACAACGGTGTCCGCGGGTTCGGCGGTCAGCCTCAGCGTAATATGCGCGTCTTTGAATGTCAGCGTGCTGCCCGCGTCAATATCCGGATTATACATGCCCAGCAGCTCCGCCGTCAGCCCCAGG
>JAQVWU010000322.1 GCA_028709565.1 Eubacteriales bacterium | reverse complement strand
CAAAGCCGGGTTCCGCGCCCCGGCTGTTTCGCGGCTTCAGGGAGAGATTCGACCGGCTAGACATCTTTGTAGCCAACGCAGGCGTGACCCGGGGAGCGCGTATACTCGACATGAGCGAGGAAACCTTTGACGAGGTCTGCGACATCGACTTCAAGGGTACCGTATTCTGCGTCCGGGAAGCGGGTCTGTTCATGAAGGAACGCGGTACGGGCGGCACGGTGGTCATCATATCCTCAAACCACAGCAAACGCATGTGGTCGGGTCATTCAGCCTACGGTACGGTTAAGCAGGCGCTGCGCCGCTTCACCCAATACGCGGCGGTGGAATTTGCCCCTTTCGGTGTGCGGGTGAACTGCCTGGCCCCGGGGTATATCATACGCGAGTATGACAGCGGTTCCCGGGAGCGGCGCAATTATTATACCGACATACCCCTCAAACGCCGCGTGCTCTCCTCGGAGCTGGCCGACTGGGCGGTCTTTTTGGCTTCCGGCAGCGGCGCTTCGGTGACCGGTGTAACGGTTGACATTGACGGAGGCGTGCGGCTGCTCAACGATTCACCCGATAAATACGACCTTTAGTCCCTGCATGATCCTTATAAATATACAAAATACAAAAAGAAAGATTAAGATAATAATGACATCAAACAAAACACGCCGGTCCGGTATAACGCAACTTATTTTCAGGCTCGGCGCGTTTATTATTGCCGTCTTTTTATATTTCGCCCGCCCGGACGACTTCGATGTGCTCGAGGGCGCCGGCTTCTTTGACAGACCGTCGACACTGCATATCTACTGGGTCATCTGGATTGTGGGTATGGCGGCGCGTCTGATACCCCTCAAAGGGATTGCGCCGCCGGGCGCGCAGAAGCGATTCGGGAAGTTTTATAAACCGACCGAATCAATGCCCGCCGGTGCAAAGCACGACGGGTCGGCGCGCGGACATTTATGGGCGGCGCTGATATGGGCATTGCTGGCCGCGGGGGTATTTGCGCTCAACGCCGCGAATATTACCGGCCGGCGGGAGAACTTTTTATTGACCGCCGCGCTCTATGCGCTGGATCTTATATTTGTGCGGTTTTATTGCCCGCTGCGCGAATGGATTATGAAAAACCGATGCTGCATGACCTGCCGCATCTACAACTGGGACTGGGCGATGATATTTACCCCGATGCTTTACAAACCGGGCTTTTACGCCCTCTCGCTCATACTGCCCGCCGCCGCCCTGATGATTGTCTGGGAAGCAGCCCTTCGCAGACATCCCGAACGATTCTCACCCCGGACCAACGCATCATTGGATTGCTCCATTTGCCGGGGCTGCGACGGGCAATAAACATATACCGGGCGATTTAATCGGGTCATTTTTTGTGTATATCGCGAAAAATAAAAATCGGCGGAGAAAAACGATTGACAATGTCGGAAAAAAGCGATACAATAAATAACAGTAAAAATTCGGATATCGGATTTGTCGCGGACACGATACGGATACAGGGATATTAATCATAGAATAAAAAATGAGGAAGTATAACGCTATGAACGGCAAACGGACAGCGGCCCGGCTGCGGTGCGATCTGGAAGCGCTGGGGATACAGCCGGGGGACAGCGTGCTCATGCATTCGAGCTTTCGTTCCCTCGGAGGCATTGAGGACGGTGCGGAGGGTTTCTTCCGCTCTTTTACAGACCTGCTGGGCAGCCGGGGCACGCTGATTGTGCCGACTTTGACCTACGACAGCGCTTTTGAAACGCTGACCTTTGACCTGCAGAATACGCCGGGATGTGTCGGATGGCTTTCCGAATACTTCCGCACCCGGGTGGACGGCGTTCTGCGCAGCATCCATCCGACTCATTCCTGCGCCGCCCTGGGTTACAGCGCCGCCTTTATGACAGCCGACCATGAGCGCGACGACACACCCTGCGGCGGCAACTCACCTTTCCGTAAACTGCCGCTGGTCGGCGGCAAGATACTCATGCTCGGCTGCACCCTCTCCCCCTGCACCTCAATGCACGGCGTTGAGGAGGTCGCCTCCGTGCCCTATGTCTTCGACAACCGACCGCCGGTAAACTTCCGGATTATCGGCAAAGACGGCAGCGAGAGCCGCATGGCGGTACGCAGACACGGATTTGGTGTCCACGGCTGCGCGCAGCGTTATGACAGAATAAACCGGGTTTTGTTTCCCCCCGATCTGGTAAGCGGCAAGGTGCTGGACGCCGACGCCTGGCTTATTGACGCCGCCGCCCTGTGGCGCGTATGCCGCCTCAAAATGATGGATGAGCCCTGTTTCTTTGTCGATGTAATATAAATAAAGCTAAAAAACGTGTGTTTTTTTTCAAAAAAATTAATATATAAATATTAAGTTTGATTCTTGACTTTTATGTCAAAATATGATATAATAGCACAGCTTATAAAATATTTAGGAGGAAAATGAAATGAAATCTACCGGCATTGTAAGAAAGTTGGATGAACTCGGCAGAATCGTACTGCCTATCGAAATCAGAAAATCGATGGATATAAAGGACAAAGACGGTGTTGAGATTTTTGTAGATGACAACAAAATCATCCTCAAAAAATATCAGCCGTCCTGCATCTTTTGCGGCAACGCCGACAACGTAACATACTTCAAAGAAAAGCTCGTTTGCATGGACTGTGTGGAAATCCTCAAGCACGCAATGAAATAATACCGGAAAATTTACACCGTTTGCACGCATTCAAAAAATCATCCAGTAAAAAATCGGCACAGATGGCAGTATTACTACCGTCTGTGCCGATTTTATTTATATGGGTTTTTAGTCGCTGCCGGTCATGACATCGCGGATGTCGCTGAGTCTCGCTTCGGCTTTATCGGCAACCGAGGCGATATATGACGTAAGGTTGAAGGATTTGGACTTTACGACCCTGTCATGGAGGATATCGTAGCCGGCGAAGTCGTAGAGATAGTTTACTCCTATATCGACGACCCGGGAGTCCACGCAGCGGGCGATCATATCCATGGTCTCCTCATCGCGTGATTTTTTGTATTTAAGGGTTACCTCGATATAAGCGTCGATGATATTGTTATAACCCTCGCAGGACAGCGCCTCAAGCACCGCGCCCGAGAAGGAAAGGTCGGTTGCCGAGAGGGGAATGGTCGCGTACATGGCGTCATAGGTCTCGCAGAAGTATTCCGCCTGCGCCTCGTTGCGTTTGGGCGGCGGGATTATGCCGTAGTCATCCGCCATATCCGAAAGATTGGCGATGGCATAAAAATAACCGGCCATGAACATCGCGCGGCTGCCCACAAAGGCGTCGGCGTTGAAGCGGTCTATATTGGACAGGGAATTGTCATCGTTGAACAGCGTGTGCGCTTCCTGCATAATATCAAGAAAGCCCTCGCTTTCCCAGTTGAGGCAGGGCATATCCTCCTCGTCCTTGAGGACGGTGTACTGTTCGCTGCCTGCCAGCAGGGAGGTGCCGAAGACATTCCAGTCGAAGGAGGTCAGACCGTAACGGTCGTCCGGTCCCATTTTGCCGTCGCCGTCCAGGTCGGCGGTAGCCAGCGTTATATACTGCTTCATTGTGTCCAGTGTCCACTTGCCGCTGTTTACATCGTTATAGAGCTGCGATGCCAGCAGATTGTAATCGGCGGTCATATCGGAATTGAAATACCAGCAGGAGGTATATACCAGGGTGAGTATGTTGTAGGAGGAGACGGCGTAAAATGTCTTGCCGCCCAGGGAGAGCGCTTCGGCCATCA
>JAQVWU010000321.1 GCA_028709565.1 Eubacteriales bacterium | reverse complement strand
GGATTGAAGGCAGTACAATAGGCATCGCTCCTGTCGGGTGTTCGGTTTTCGCGTATAATTTATTTGAATGCGATATGATACAGGCGGCACACGGCCGGGCGCCGGCCGTGGCTACCGGTGTAAAACGCTCCCATCCGGATAAAGTAGTATTCACCTATCAGGGCGACGGTGACCTTGCCTCAATAGGAACGGCGGAAACGGTGCACATCGCCGCCCGCGGTGAAAATGTGACCACCATCTTCATCAACAACGCCGTCTACGGCATGACCGGCGGTCAGATGGCCCCCACCTCCTTACCCGGTCAGGTTACCACCACCTCGCCCTACGGACGCAAAGCCGAAATACAGGGTATGCCGCTGCGCATCTGCGAAATGCTCTCCACCCTTGACGGCATTGCCTATGCCGAACGGGTGGCGGTAAACAGCCCTAAAAATATAACCGCCGCCAAAAAAGCAATAAGAAAAGCCTTCAAGACGCAGCTCGCGGGCAAGGGATTTTCCATTGTGGAGGTTTTATCAAATTGTCCGACACAGTGGGGTATGTCCCCCGTCGAATCGTTAAAATGGATTGAGTCCGACATGATACCCTATTATCCTCTCGGCGTTTATAAAGACATAAGCCGGACACCGCAGGATTAATGCTGCGGATTATGTATTATATGCCTTATATTGCTAATTATAAATAATCAGGATCAGGAAAGGATTTAGATAAATCATGACAAAAAGTATACTCCTCGCGGGTTTCGGCGGTCAGGGCATCCTGTTCGCCGGCAAACAGCTCGCTTCCTGCGGTATGGCGAAGGGGATGAATATAACCTGGCTGCCCTCCTACGGACCCGAATCACGCGGCGGAACCTGCAACTGCAGCGTAATATTATCCGATGAAGAAATCGGCTCACCGCTTGTAAGCCGCCCTGATTATCTGGTGGCCTTCAACGTGCCCTCTTTTGTGAAATTCGAGAACGCCGTAAAGCCCTTCGGTACGATCTTTGCCGACAGCACCCTTGTCAATAAAATTTCCGACCGTGACGACATCTCCGTATATTATGTTCCCGCAAGCGGAATTGCCGCAAAGAATGACCTCATGGGTTTTGCCAATGTGATAATGCTGGGAAAAATCGTTGCCGTAACCAAATTATTTACCCATGATGAATTTATAGAACATATGATAGCCGGCATTCCCGAGTCAAAATCCGCCATGATAGACAAAAACCGCAGAGCCTTCGCCCTGGGCTTCAGCTTTAAATAAAACAAACAGAATCGGAGAATATATGCGATGAGCGGATTCGCAAATAAACTGAGTGAGATTGTCACTGCCATCGCGCCGGGCGGAGGCGTTGACCTGACAGAACATTTTAATTCGGTTATCATTGTCGCCGCCGGCAACGGCACCCGAATGGGTCAGAGCATCAAAAAAACCAAACAGATGACCGACCTGTGCGGTATACCGGTTGTTGTCCGGGCCATCAGTCAGTTTGACTGCTGTCCCTTTGTCAATGAAATTATCGTGGTGGCCCGGGAAGAGGAAATCACCCGTTACGATGAATTTATCGACCGGTACCGTTTCGGGAAGATTGCCGCGGTGGTCAGGGGCGGCACCACCCGCCAGCTGTCGGTCCTTGAAGGGTTTCGGCGTGTTTCGCCGCAATCCGAATATGTCGCCGTACATGACGGAGCGCGCTGCCTTGTCACCCCGGAAATGATTGAATCGGTATTCCGTCAGGCATATACCTACGGGAGCGCCACGGCTGCCGAACGGTCCAAGGATACCGTTAAAAATGCCGACCGCGCGGGTTTCATAGACGAAACCATCGACCGGTCCTATCTGTGGCATGCCCAGACGCCGCAGATATTCAAAACCGATATATACCGCGCCGCGGCATATATCGCCCAAAAAAACGGTTATGAGGTTACCGACGACTGTATGCTTGCCGAAAACATCGGTTTCAGAATCAAACTGGTTGACTGCGGCTATGAAAACATGAAAATAACCACCCCGGACGATTTCTATCTGGCCGAAGCCATACTGCGTCTGCGGGCCGGCCGCGAAAAGGCGGAGAACGATGCCGATATATAGAATCGGTCACGGTTACGATGTCCACCGTCTGAAGGGGGGGCGCCCGTTGATTATCGGCGGTATGCGCATACCTTATTCAAGCGGGCTTGACGGTCACTCGGACGCCGACGTGCTGACCCATGCCGTGATGGACGCGTTGCTCGGCGCCGCCGGACTCGGCGATATCGGCAGACACTTTCCCGATACCGATGCCTCCTATGCCGGCTGTGACAGTATCGGTCTGGCGCGCCGCGTACACCGTAAAATATGCCGGCTCGGTTATAAAATCGGCAATATCGATGCGACCGTTATAGCGCAGCGCCCCCGTCTGGCGCCCTATATCGATGATATGCGCCGCTCTCTGGCATCTGCGTTCGGCGCCGACCCTGCCGCGGTCAGCGTCAAGGCAACCACCGAGGAAGGGCTGGGCTTTACCGGTTCGGGTGAGGCGATTGCCGCCCATGCCGTAGTGCTTCTGAAAAAAAATACACGGAAACCTGCATGCAGGCTTCCGCGCAAAACCACTTCTATTAAAAAACGACGGCAATGCGGCTCTTTACGTTAAATTCTCTTTTGTTTGACATCCTATCCGTATCGCCGACATCGGATTTTCAGCATTTTCCCGGATACTTCCGGTATTCACCGTAATTTGAAAAGCCGTTTCATTTGGTTCCGGAACACGGAAACTCCACGGAGATTGGGTGCCTGTGTCTGTTCGGCACCCGATAGTATAATATGTGAAATATTTTTTTATGCCACTGTCGGTCCTGAAAACATAAACGGGTATTTCAGCCGTTTGTTGAAATACAGCCCGGAATTTTCCGGCAGCGGCCTTTTTTTCTGGAGATTATTTATGATAAAAATATCACCATCTATTTTAGCCTGCGACCTTTCCGAGCTCGCCTCGGAGGTTTCCCGCGCCGAGTCGGCCCGGGCCGACTGGCTGCATCTGGATGTTATGGACGGCATGTTTGTCCCCAATATCTCATTCGGACCCGGGCTGATCGCCTCGATACGCGACAGATCCAAACTTGTTTTTGACACGCATCTCATGATCGTTGACCCCCTGCGCTATATCGATGATTTTTACCGCGCCGGGTCGGATATTATAACCATCCATTATGAGAGCTGCAATAATCAACAGGCCGTGCTTGAATATATCCGGTCCCTGGGTCTGCGCGCGGGTATTTCGATAAAACCCGCCACCCCGGCTTTTGTGCTCGAACCTCTGCTGGATTACATCGACCTGGCCCTTGTCATGTCGGTGGAACCGGGTTTCGGCGGTCAGTCCTTCATGCCGGAAACCCTTGACAGTGTCCGGGTCCTCGCTCAGATGATAAAAGAGCGCGGTCTTAACATCGAAATTGAAATCGACGGGGGGATAACGCCCGATAACATCGCCGAAGCCGCCCGCGCCGGTATAACCGTCGCGGTAGCCGGTTCCGCCGTCTTCCGCGCGCCCGATATAGCCGCCGCCATCGGCGCCCTGCGTGAAAACGCCGGCAATACCGAAATCCCCGCGGACGATTAATATATATACTAAACAGAGGAGTGTTGACAATGGCAGAAAAAACAGAAGGTCAGCTGTTAAAGGAAAAACTGTTCTATAACCCGAAAAACCTTTATGATGTCTTTGATGCCCGTGACCTCGCGGAAATGAAACGCTATGCCGACGGTTA
>JAQVWU010000320.1 GCA_028709565.1 Eubacteriales bacterium | reverse complement strand
GAGTTGCCGACATAACAAGTGTATGGGGTGTGCCGATCCCTTTTTCCGAAAGCGCTGCCCGCTGTGCGACACCGAATCTGTGTTGTTCGTCGGTAATTACAAGACCCAGCTTTGCGAACCGGACGCCGCTGCTGATTACCGCGTGTGTCCCTATCACAAATTGCAATTCTCCCGATGATAATCTTTCGTATATCAGGCGTTTTTCTGACGCTTTGGCCGAACCTGTCAGCAGCGCTGTTTTTATGCCGAAACTTTCGAACAGAGCGCTGAGGTCATCGAAGTGCTGACCGGCTAAAATCTCGGTGGGTGCCATCAGAACCGATTGATAACCGCATAAAACGGCACAAAATACCGCGGCTGCAGCGCATATCGTTTTACCGCTGCCGACATCACCCGACAACATGCGGTTCATCGGTGTTTCCGCTCCGAGATCGGCGTAAATTTCATTTATAGAACGCTCCTGCGCCGCGGTCAGCGAGAAGGGAATTGCCGATAAAAATTTTTTGTATTGTGTCCGTGAAACGGTCAATTTCGGAGCGACACTCCGGCGCATAGCCTTTTTTGACGAACCGGCAGCCAGAGCCAAAATATATAATTCTTCAAAAATGAAATAATCCCGCGAAAGATTTATCGCTTCATAGCTTTCGGGAAAATGTATTGCATTAAAAGCGAATGACGCGGAACATAAACTATATTTTTCTCTTACGGCAGCCGGTATATATCCAGGAATTCCGTCTTTGATACGGGACAGCACATTGCCGATTAATGCGGAGACGATATTTTGTGTTAGCCCTTTGGTAAGCGGATACAGCGCTTTAAATTCCGGAAGGGGAATACCTTCGGTGACCGCTTCGTATTGAGGCGAACTCAGTTCGCGACGCGTACCCCGAACGGATATCTTACCCCAAAAGCGAAAGACAGCTCCGACGGTGAAGATGTTTTTTACGTAGTTTTGGTTAAAAAAAGTCAATGTACAATGTCCGCTGTCATCGAAAGCCGTAAACTTCGTAACGGTCATATGCTTTTGCAGCAAAGCCGTAACCGGACGGGAGGAGACGGTGAGCATAAAGGCGCATACATCGCCGTCGGATACGTCATTAAGCAGGCGGATATCTCCGCGATGCTGATAACCGCGCGGAAAGTGGTAAAGGAGGCTGCCCGTATCGGTTAAGCCGAGACGGGCAAACATTGCGGCGCGTTTATCGCCTATTCCGGGCAGCTGCCTTATACCTGTTTCAAAATCAATTTTCATATCAGAATACCGCTGTTGTCAAATAAGATTTATATGCGTTTATTTTGTCAGCTTTATTACATTCCAGGAATGACGGTTTAGTTTAGCGGTGAGTATACCGCTGTCAAGCGACGATACGCCGCCGTTATGGGGTATTACATTCGCCGCCGTTTCGGTGTTAACCGCCTTCAGATCGTCATTCTCAAGGACAATATGGCTTTTTATCGTAAAGCCGTCAAACTGACGCAGATCGCAATCCACCTCCAGATCTTCTTCCAAATCCTTGTTTACGGCAAATATCGTCACCGATTCTTTTTCGTCATTCCATATAACGGCACAGTCGAGAACAGGCACATCGGTATATTTGCCCGCATCGTATTTCGGTGAATCAATAATAATATTTTTTAGCACGATACCGCGCCCCAGGTTGCTTGCATGCATCAGCGGATAGAAAATCGTTTGTCTCCAGGCGCCGGTGTCAGAGGTCATAATGGGGGCGATTACATTTACAAGCTGCGCAAGACATGCTATCTTTACCCGGTCGGCGTTGTTGAGCAGGGCAATAAGCATACTTCCCACCAGCAGCGCGTCCTCGAAGTTATATACATCCTCCAGCTGATGAGGATGTTTTGACCATTTTTCAAAAGGCGCGCCATGGGAATGATACCAGACATTCCATTCGTCAAAGGAAAGGTTAATCCGCTTTTTCGCGTGTTTTTTCCCTTTGATGTAATCGCATACCGATATAACCGATTTAATATAATCATCAAATTCAAGCGAATTCGCGAGGAATTCACGCGTGTTGCCCGAATGATTGCCATAATAGGTGTGGAGAGAGATGTAATCGACGTCATTATAACATTCGTCGAGAACGGTTGCCTCCCATTCGCCGAACGTAGGCATTCCCCGGCTTGAACTGCCGCAGGCAACAAGCTCAATTGACGGATCTACCCACTTCATTAATTTAGCCGATTCGCATGCGACGCGCGCATATTCTGACGCCGTTTTATGGCCTATCTGCCAGCGGCCGTCCATTTCATTTCCGAGACACCATAGTTTTATATTGTGAGGTTCAGCGAAACCATGCGACCTGCGCAGGTCGGACAATTGGGTTCCGCCCGCATGGTTGCAATATTCCACTATATCCTTTGCCTCCGCCGCGCCGCGGGTACCCAGATTTATAGCCATCATAGGCTCACTCGCTGCTTTGGTGCACCATTGTACGAATTCATTTAAACCGAAGGAATTATCTTCGGTGACGCCCCAGGCAAGTTCAAGCCGCGCGGGTCTGAGTTCCTTCGGACCGACACCGTCTTCCCAGTTATAACCTGAAACAAAGTTGCCTCCGGGATAACGCACCAGCGGAACATTCATTTCACGAACCAGACCCAGCACATCATCGCGAAAACCATCGCCGTCGGCGGTAAGCTGACCGGGCTGGTAAATACCTTCATAAACGGCGCGGCCGAGATGTTCGATAAATGAGCCGAAAAGCCTGGGGTCTGTACTTGCGATTTTAAAATATTTGTCGGTTACAATTTGCGCTTTTTTCATTTGATTGATTCTCCTGTCTTTTTTTGATTTTTATTTATATTATACGGCTCCGAGGTCAATAATAAGAGTAATAAGAGTATCGCGGTGATTTACCTTGCAAAATATTTATTATCATGTATAATATTATACGGATATAGGAAAAATCGGGATAATAATACTTGATATATAAAGCTATAAGCATAAATTCTGATTATCTGATTATATGATTATATGAAAGGAACGAGTATATGAATGCTTTTATGAATTGTTACAGGAGGCTGCGCAATGCCCCCGACTCGCTGATGATACGTAAAAATGCAAATGTTGATGTCGTTGTTTTTCACAGAAACAAGCCCGACGACCCGGTTTGGTCTGTATCAAAAAACGGCGATACCGTTGAGTATTCGATTGTTGACGCGGCGTTTCTAATCGGAACCGTCAGCGCCGTAATTACACTGACCATATGGCTCTTATATTTATATCGTAAAATACGTTATATAAAAAGGTGGTAACGTGAAACTGACACTTATGACCTATAACGTTTTTTCGGGCAGAACGCTTGACAGAGGCTACGATCTCAGCGGTAAGATTAAAACGATAAGCGAGGTATCGCCCGATATACTGGGATTAAACGAGGTGCATGAGCATACAAATCACAGCGGTCATCAATCACAGACCGGGATATACGCGGACGCCCTCGGATATAAATACAGATATTTCGCGCGTGCCATCGACCATGACGGAGGGGCATACGGCATTGCGCTGCTCAGCCGTTTACCTTTTATTTCATGCAGAACGGTGCCGGTGCCCGACGCGCCGCCCGAAGACAGAACATCATCATTTGAACCGCGCGTGCATATCGACTCGGTGCTGCATTCGGAGGGAAAATGGATACGTGTTCTGATTTCCCATTACGGACTCTCGCGCAGCGAACAATTGCTTGCCGTATCCGAAACAATACGGCTGTCAAAGGAACCGATAC